>NZ_JAUBQW010000044.1:0-38584 GCF_036701485.1 Microcoleus sp. Pol11C3
GACCGAGAGTTCAGCCTTGTGGCTGGAAACGTTATGTACGGGCTTTCACCGTGATTCACGTTTCAACGAATCGCACTGTAGCCTGCTATCAATGGCGATCGGACATTCTCTAAGCAGCTTTAAATAATCCTCCAACCGATGAGCAATGCGCTGAATGCTGCTAAATCCGAGCATAGCTGCTCCCCCTTTAATCGAGTGCGAGGCTCGGATGAGCTGCTGTATTCTTTGGGGATCTGGCACGTTATTTTGCAGATTGGGCAAGCCTTGTTCGATAATTTGGATCTGTTCTGTGGCTTCTTCGATAAAGTAGCCGATGATCCGCTGTAGTTGTTCTGGCAGCATAATTTTATTCTCCTAAAAGCAGCCGAGTATTATTAGTCATTACTCAGACCTTTGATAGTTTTGAATCGATATTTCACTGATGAGTTATTGAGGTTTTTAAGCCCTAATTTGTTTTATTCTGACTCACGGCAACTGTAGTGGCAATGTCGAAAACTGTTAACTCTTAACTGTTGACTGTGATTTTTTTTGCTCCGACGGTAGCGGTTGCTACCCCCAACAGCAGCACCGCAGCACCTGCGAGTACCCTCGGCCCCGGCACTTCCCCAAACAGCAAATAGCCCAAACAACTCGCCGCAACCGGTTCAAACAAGATGGCAAGAGTTACCAGAGTTGGGGAAATCTGCACTACCGCCCAGTTCAAAATGGTGTGGCCGACTAACTGAGGCAAAGCGGCCGTTAACAAAATATAAAAATATACAATGTCGGGGTAATTAGTATAAGTAGTGCCGAAGACGAAGGGGAGAGGCAGCAGGACGATCGCAGCAACAGTATAGGCGATCGCGATATAGCCACCAATTCCCAGTCCCCGCCGCTGAGCTTCCCGGCCCAGCAGCAAATACAAGCTGACAGCCCAGGAACCAGCCAGAGCCAGGAAATCGCCCAGCAGTTGGCTGCGGCCAGCATTGGCTGCGCCCGCACTTCCAAGGGCGATCGCCATTCCCCCAGCAAGGGCTATAGTAATGCCCACGATCGACATTTTGCTGATTTTTTCGCCGAACCAGAAGCGCGACAAAAGCGCTACCCAGACAGGATTAGTGGTGACGAGGGCAGTCGAGGCGGCGATCGAAGTATAAGAAAGTGAGGTTATCCAGAGGGCAAAGTGCAGGGCGAGACACAAACCGGCCGCCGCAGCATAGCGCCGAGCTCCCGGTTGCAGGGCCTTCCACTGAATTTTCCGCCAAGCCGGAAGCAGAATTAAAGCAGATAAAGTCAGGCGAGAGGCCGCGAGTACCAGACTGAAACCCAAACCGCCCGCCCCTGCTGAAAAGTTAGCCAGCCGAATTAAGATTGAGGAAGTTGAGACGGCTAAAACGCCGATAATTAACACTAGGGCGATCGACCAATTTGGCACTTGTTTTGGAAGATTCATTTTTTAGGCATTGGGCATTGGGCATTGGGCATTGGGCATTGAGAAAATTTACAAAGCTATTTTCGCACAAATTATCAATAATTTTTCTTCTCTTCTTCTCCTCTCCTCTTCTCTCTTCCTTCGTGTTATTCGCGCCTTCGCGGTTCGTAAAAACAAGCCCGAGCGCGAAACAAAAAAAATCCTATAATCAATACTTCTAAATGTAGAGCGCGCCTAAAATTACCTGACCTCTGTTATAGTTTCAATATCGCAAAAAACCAATTACCAACTTACAATTTATAACTATCTATGGCTCCTACAGTTTTGATTACAGGCGCTTCTCAAGGAAGCGGCAAAGCAACAGCACTTTTATTTGCAAGTAAAGGTTACGACGTGGTGATGGTAGCACGCGGGCCAGAGAGATTGGCAGCAGCAGCGGCTCAGGTGCAGCGAGAAGGCAATTCGGCTGTCGCTATTCCGGGGGATGTTGGCGACATTCAACAAGTGCGCGCGATCGTCCAAAAAGCCCTAGATGCCTGCGGCAACATCGATGTTTTGGTTAACAATGCTGGCATTTGTCTCACGGGGGCGATCGAGCACACTACCTCCGAAGACTGGCAGCAATTAATGAATACTAATTTTTGGGGCTGCGTTAACACAATTCAAGAAATGTTGCCACATTTTTTGGAACGAAAAACAGGGACAATAGTCAATGTTGGTTCTATTGGTGGCAAAATGCCTTTGGCTCAAATGACTGCTTATTGTGCCAGCAAATATGCAGTAACCGGTTTAACAGAAACTTTGCGATTGGAATTAGCGCCTCAAGGCATTCACGTTTGCGCCGTGCATCCGGGCTTGATTAACAGCGATTTTTTAGAAAGAGCTCAATTTCGCGATCGAGACGATCCCGCAGTCGAATTGCGCCGTCAGCAAATGAGCAAAATGCTGAAATCTGAGTGGGCAACTCAGCCAGAAGATATTGCTAAAGCTATTTGGGATGCTGTGAAAAATCAGCGTGCAGAAGTTACCGTCGGTCCTGCTTTTTTCGCGTCGGAAGCTTATCGGTTGTTCCCCGGTTTGATGCAGTGGGCAATGGCAAAGGGCAACTGAAGAACAGGCAAGATGCCTGTTCCACAAAAACTCAGTTTTTTTGTGGAACGGGCATCTTGCCCGTTCTTGAGATATAATTAATCAATTAGCTGCTTCAAAGCAAAGAATTAGCACTAATAAAACGACCGTTTAAATCGGCTGGGGTCACATTTAAAACAGTACCCAACAAAGCATTAGTAAAACCGAATCTAATATTAGTAGCTTCCACGCGGCCATTGCCATCGGGATCGAGACTTTGCGGCGAGATGCCGCCCTTGGCTAACAAACTCGTTCCCCCCGCTATAGTTGCAGGATTAATCAGCAGCAGTCTCGGATCGTTTAAGCTATAACTTACCTGTTCCAAGGAGATATTGCTGCTGGTAAATTCCACACTAATTTCAATCAAATCGCTAGCCTTATCAAAATCCACAATTACCGCGTCAGGAACTTCAACGCCAACTACTCTGATTCCCGCTTGATCGACTCTCAAAACAAATACATCGCTCCCGCCACCCCCTTGGTAAATATCCACCTCTCTGTCGCCAATTAAAGTATCATTACCGTCACCGCCAACTAACAAATCAATACCTTGTCCTCCGCGCAGCAAATCATTACCCGCACCCCCATCAAGGAAATCGCTATTTCTATCTCCTGTCAAGAAATCGTCGCCAGTTTCTCCCAAAACATCGTCATCATCTTTGCCGGCGTAAATAGAATCATTGCCGACACCGCCTAACAGACTGTCTTTACCATCGTTGCCGAAAATCCGTTCTGCATCTGACGAGCCCCTGACAGTATCATTGCCGCCAAGCATCCAAATTCCCCCAGGAAAACTAGCAAGTTGTCCTGGTGCAAGTGTAATATTTTCAGGAGAATTGTCTCCTACCAAACGAGAGATGCCTGAATTATCTGGGGTGAGTACCATAGTTATAAACTTTGTGCGATGTGATCGTGGATATTTTGCAATATTCTACAGCTTAGTATGGTGCGCCAGAACATAGTTACTTTCTCACTCGCGATCGAGCAATCGCTGGCGCAGCCTACGAGACAGCTCGATCGCTCCATCTTGGCACAAGCCTGATGGAAATACCCTAGATTAAAATAAAAGTTAAAATTTGAGCCGATGCCAATTATCTTAGTTGAAGACTTGAGCAAAGTTTATCCGGTAGCGATTAAAGAACCGGGGCTTAAAGGAACAGTGCGACACTTTTTTAGTCGCACTTACCGCAATATCAAAGCAGTTGAGGGCGTTTCTTTCAGTATTGAACCGGGGGAAGTGGTGGGGTTTCTAGGTGCTAACGGTGCGGGCAAAACTACTACGCTGAAAATGCTGACGGGTTTGATTTATCCGTCTGCGGGTACTGTAAGGGTGTGCGATCGCACTCCTTTTCGTCGCGAAGCAGATTTTCTGCAAAGAATCACCTTAGTGATGGGGCAGAAACAGCAGTTAATTTGGGATTTACCAGTGCTTGACTCTCTGCGAATCAATGCCGCTGTCTACGGCATTCCCGATACAGATTATCGGCGGCGAGTCGGAGAATTGACAGAGATGCTGTCACTAGAAGGCAAGTTAAATCAGGCGGTACGAAAGCTGTCTTTGGGCGAACGTATGAAAGCTGAATTGATGGCGGCGCTGCTGCACCAGCCGGAAGTATTATTTTTAGATGAACCGACTTTAGGTTTGGATATAAACGCACAGTTTAGCGTCAGGCAATTTTTGCGAGAATATAACGAGCGCTATCAAGCAACGGTGCTATTGACGAGCCATTACATGGCTGACATTACTGCTTTGTGCAAGCGCGTTTTGTTAATCCATGAAGGGCAATTAGTTTATGATGGCAGTTTAGACGGATTGCTCGACAGGTTTGCACCTTATCGGGAAGTTCAGGTAAAATTAGCTAAGCCGCTGGCAAAAGATAGTGCTTTTGCTTACGGGGAGGTAGAATCTATTGAGGGACAATCGGTGCGTTTTTTGGTCAAAAGGGAAGAGTTGACGGTGAGCGTGGCGAAGATTTTGGCAGAGTTGGAAGTGATAGATTTGACTGTTACTGACCCGCCCATTGAAGAGGTAATCGGTCGCGTTTTCCGCACGGGAAAAGTGTAATGTTTTTGGCTGGGTTCATTCTCCATAACAGGCCAGATATCTGTTTTACTAAAGTTTCAATGTTGTGTGGAACGGGCGTCTTTCCCGTTGCTAACACTGAAAAATTGAACAGGCAAGATATCTGTTCCACTAAAGTTTCAATGTTCTGTGGAACGGGCATCTTGCCCGTTGCTAACACCGAAAAATTAAATCTAAAATTGATATGACCAAATCCATCAATATTGCTAAAACTTTGCTAGTTACCTATTACGCTTATATGCTCGAATACCGGGCCGAATTGTTTTTGTGGGCGCTGTCGGGAGCTTTGCCGTTTATCTTGATGGGTGTCTGGATGCAGGCGGCCGAGACTGGTCAATTTGGGCTGAAGTCGATCGACTTTGCCCGTTATTTTTTAGCCGCTTTCATTGTCAGGCAAACAAATGTAGTTTGGGTGATTTGGGAGTTTGAAAAGGAAGTAGTGCAAGGCAGGCTATCTAATAGATTGTTGCAGCCTCTCGATCCCGTATGGCATCACTTTGCATCTCACGTTTCCGAAAGGTTTGCGAGGCTGCCGTTTGTATTGGGATTAGTGCTGCTGTTTTTTGCACTTTACCCGCAGGCTTTTTGGCTGCCGAGTTTGGGCAGGTTTTTGCTGTTTTTGTTGGTTATCGTCTTGGCTTTTTGCTTGCGTTTCCTGATACAGTATACCTTTGCGCTGTTTGCTTTTTGGCTGGAAAGGGCAAGTGCGATCGAGCAATTCTGGTTTCTAATTTACCTCTTTTTATCGGGACTTATCGCGCCGCTAGAAGTGTTTCCCGCACCCGTGCGGGAAGTAGTTTTGTGGACGCCTTTTCCTTATTTGATTCATTTTCCGGCTTCAATCTTAATAGGATTGCCCGTAGATGTAGGCCGCGGTTTGTTGGTAATGTTGGGTTGGAGTGCGGTGTTTTTTGTGTGGAATCGCTGGCTTTGGCGACAGGGTTTGAAGCAGTATTCGGGCATGGGAGCTTAAATAATAATTAAAAATTAGAAAACTGTAAGCTGTGTCACAGTAAAATGTTAATCTTTTTGTCAAAAAGACGTGACGCACCCGAATTAACTGTGGAGTAAATCTAAAATCTAAAATCTAAAATCTAAAATCTAAAATCGACTGACGTACCTGCTTAAGTCGATCGCACACATCATGCAAAAATGCAATCGGGAGTATTCGACAATTGCATAAACATCCATTTTTTGTATATCTAAGTACAAAAGTTTACAATAAAGTCTTATATTAATAAACCCAACGACTGATAAACGGGATAAAAGAGATTCTAATGACAGCCAAAAAAAACCTCATTGTAATCGGCAATGGCATGGTAGGTCACAAGTTCCTAGAGTTAATGGTTAGCTCGGATGCTGCCAAACACTGGAATTTAATTACTTTTTGTGAAGAACCGCGCGTTGCTTACGATCGCGTAAACCTCAGCGGATTTTTCTCTGGCAAAACAGCGGGAGATTTATCTTTAGTTGCACCGGGATTTTATCACACAAATAACATAAAGCTTCATATCGGCGACAAAGCAGTCGCCATTAATCGGGAAGACAAAATAGTCTCTTCAGCCAACGGTTTAGAAGTTCCCTACGACAAAATTATTCTCGCGACCGGTTCCTATCCATTTGTGCCATCAATTAAAGGCAAAGACGCAACAGGAACTTTTGTTTACCGGACAATTGACGACCTGGAAGCGATGTCAGATTACGCTAAAAATTGCAAAACAGGTGTAGTAATTGGCGGCGGCTTGTTAGGTCTAGAATGTGCAAACGCGCTCCAAAATATGGGATTGAAAACTCACGTTGTTGAGTTTGCGCCGCGGCTGATGCCCGTGCAAGTTGACGATATGGGCGGGGCAATTCTCCGCAGCAAAATAGAAGAGTTGGGGGTTTCAGTTCATACCAGCAAATCTACCACAGAAATTGTCAGCGAAGATGGCAAAGTTACTAAAATGCTGTTTGCTGACGGTTCGGAATTGGCAACAGGTATGATTGTGTTTTCTGCTGGCATTCGCCCCCGCGACGAAATTGCCAGAAGTTGCGGTATAGAAGTAGGTGAACGCGGCGGTATTGTGATTAATGATAGCTGTCAAACCTCCGATCCTGACATTTATGCGATCGGCGAATGTGCACTTTATCAAAATCGAATCTACGGCTTAGTTGCGCCTGGGTATACAATGGCAAGCGTAGCAGCAGATATTTTGAGCAGTGTAGCGGATGACGGGCAAGATGCCCGTCCCACAAACACTTTTACAGGTGCGGATATGTCCACTAAACTCAAATTATTGGGGGTGGATGTCGCTAGTTTTGGAGATCCTTTTCCCAAGTCTGCCGATGCTAAAGAAATTGTTGTCACTGACACCTTCCAAGGCATTTACAAAAAATTAGTTTTAAATCAAGACGGCAGCCGAATTTTAGGCGGAATTCTCGTGGGAGATGCTTCTGCTTACGGCACTTTGCTGCAATTCATGCAAAATAAAATTGCTCTGCCACCGCATCCAGAAGATTTGTTAATGCCACCGCGAGAAGGGGGAGTGCCTGGTTTTGGAGTAGACAGTTTGCCGGATTCGGCTCAAATTTGTTCTTGCAATAATGTTACCAAAGGGCAGATTTGTGAAGCGATTCGCGATGGCAATTTAACCGATGTTGCCAGCGTCAAGAAATGCACTCAAGCTGGTACGGGCTGCGGCGGGTGCGTGCCTTTGGTGACGGATATCTTCAAGTCGGAGATGAAGAAAGCTGGGTTTGCAGTCAAAAATAATCTTTGCGAACATTTTGAATATTCTCGTCAAGAATTGTACCATTTAGTGCGCACTCAAGAGATTAAAACCTTTGAGGAGTTGATTGAAAGACACGGCCAAGGTAAGGGTTGCGAAATTTGCAAGCCTGCTGTTAGTTCGATGCTGGCTTCTACTTGGAATGACCATATTTTAGAGAAGTCTCACGTCGGTTTGCAAGATACGAACGATTACTTTTTGGCAAACATTCAGCGCGACGGTACTTATTCGGTGGTGCCGCGAATACCGGGGGGAGAAATCACTCCCGATAAGTTGATTGTTTTGGGTGAAGTTGCCAGGGATTTTGGGCTTTATACTAAGATTACTGGCGGGCAACGGATTGATTTGTTTGGAGCTCGCGTGGATCAATTGCCGCATATTTGGCGTCGGTTGATTGATGCGGGATTTGAGTCGGGACACGCTTACGGTAAGGCTCTGCGTACTGTAAAATCTTGTGTTGGCAGCACTTGGTGCCGCTTTGGCGTGCAGGATTCTACGAGTTTGGCGATCGAGGTTGAATTGCGGTATCGTGGTTTGCGATCGCCCCACAAGCTCAAATCTGCTGTCTCTGGCTGCACTCGCGAATGCGCGGAAGCTCAAAGCAAGGATTTTGGGATCATTGCGACAGAGAATGGTTGGAATTTGTACGTGTGCGGCAACGGCGGCATTAAGCCACAACACGCGGTTTTGCTGGCTACGGATATCGATAAGGAAACGCTGATTAAGTATATCGATCGATTCTTGGTTTTCTACATCCGCACGGCCGACAGATTGGAACGCACTGCTACTTGGTTGAACAAACTTGAGGGCGGGATTGAATACTTGAAACAGGTTATAATTGAGGATTCTTTGGGCATTTGTGCTGAATTAGAAGCGCAGATGGAACATTTAGTGAATACTTATCAATGTGAGTGGAAAACGACGATTGAAGACCCACAAAAGGTGCAGCGGTTCCAGCATTTTGTGAATTCCGATTTGCCCGATCCGAGTATTGTTCGTGTTGCGGAACGGGGACAAACGCGGCCGGCTAACGAACATGAAAAGGCTCTGGCTGGAGTTTCGGAATAACCCCTCCCCAGCCCTCCCCTTGAATCAGGGGAGGGAGCAAGATTTAATCTCGTTTAATCTCGTTCCCAGGCTCGGTCTGGGAATGAAGTCCCGGAGGCTCGGCCTCCTCGAACCGTGAGCCAGAGCCTCCTTCGGCGAGGCAGAGCCTCGAAACCTACGTTCCCAGCCGGAGACTGGGAACGAGATTAAAGTAAATTAACAGGAAAAGAAGATGGTTCAATCATTACAAGTTTCCGATACAGTAACAACTTGGGTAGATGTGTGTTCTCTCAATGCGATCGCCCCTTATACTGGAGTTTGCGCTTTAGTAGCAGGCGAACAAGTGGCGATTTTCCGAGTGGGAAACGGGGATGAAGTTTATGCGCTTAGCAATTACGACCCGTTTAGCAAAGCTTTTGTTTTGTCGCGGGGAATTGTGGGCGATCGCAACGGCACTCTGAAAGTTGCTTCTCCCATTTACAAACAAAACTTTAGCCTTACTACCGGGCAATGTCTGGACGATGAAACGGTAAAAATTCCGACTTTTACGGTTCGGGTTGCTGCCGATCGCGTCCAAGTAGCTGTTAGTTAGATTCAGCGGCTTAATTCTTCGATCGCCATCCGCCAACACCTAGCATTCCTGTGGGTGCTGGCGGATTTTGCATTGGGGCCCTCCCGACTCAGTATTTTTCGTCTAAAATAGAGTCGATTGGTTCCATACTTCAGGCTCGCTCAAAAAAAGCTCAACTAATATGGGAGCTGAGGCGAGGATTGTAAATGCAAACAAACTTCAGGGGCAGGGTATCGGTATGTTGTTAAAAAAACTTGTTTCCGAAAATAATCCCCAGACTGTAGCAGAGTTAATCCATGCCCAACTCAAAATCGGTCAACTGACTTGGGGCGAGCTCAACATACAAGTTTTCGGCCAGCACTGGCGGGATGAATCTTTGCACGAAGTGCTCAGAGAAATTGCAGCCAAGCTCGACAAAGAAACAGCAAGCGAAATTATAGAATATCTCACAGCTCAAAATGGTCAACAAGAAAAATTTATTAATTTGTTTTTAGCAGCGCAATGCCTGTTAAAAGTTGAAAATGATGTTAATAAAAAAACCGCAAAAAAACTGTTAAACGCTTTAAAAAAGCTATCGCAATACGGCACTGGTTTCCTGATTCTTTATCAAAGCGCTCAAGAATTGCAGGAAACTTATCAAATTCGCAATCGATCGATCGCCGCGATCGCCCAAACTTGGAAAAACGACCCGCAAACCCTGCCTTGGCTAAAAATACTCGCTCACTCCAGTGACTGTGGCGAAGTTCGAGCCACAGCAGTCGAAGCAATAGCGCGTGGTTGGCCAGAGCAGCCAGAAATTTACCTGATGCTCAAAAACCTCGCCAAATCCGATGGAAGCTGGGCAGTGCGATCGACCTGTGTGCGAGAAATGGCTTCTGGTTGGCCAGACACGAGCGATACCTTGCCGCTGCTGAGTTTCCTGGCTCAGTTCGATCAAAGTCCCGCAGTCCGCACCGCAGCACTCGAACAGTTGGCCTCTAATTGGCCCGATCGCACAGATACCTTGCTGCTGCTGAGAACCGCCGCCGAATCCGACGAAAATTTGGGAGTGCGAGTCGCAGCGTGGCAAGAAATAGCCAGAGGTTGGCACAGCGTTTTAGGCACGGCCTCCCTGCTCAAAACCCTTGCCCAGACAGGAAGTTCTATCCTGCGAACCGTAGCTGTGCGGGAGTTGGCAGCGGGCTGGCCTGCAGCAGCCGACGTTTGCCTATTGCTGAAAACCCTAGCCGAATCCGACAGCAGCAAAGAAGTGCGGACAGCAGCCTTAGAAGAATTGGCCTCGCACTGGCCAGACGAACCCGACATTTACCCGCTGCTGAAGACTAAAGCCGAGTCCGACGCGAGTTCCAGCGTCCGGCGCGCAGCAGTGCAAGCAATTGCCTCTGGCTGGCCCGGGAACCCCGAAACTCTGACTTTTTTGAAAAATATAGCATTGGGCGATCGCGACGCCGACCTGCGCGAAATAGCCCTAAAACAGATAGCGGCAGGTTGGCCCGACCACCGAGAAACCCTGCCCCTGCTGCAAAAAATAGCTGATTCCGAGGATTACTGGACTGTGAGGCAAGTAGTAGTGGAGGCTGTCGCCACACTGGCGTCAGGCAGTCTCGAAGTCTTTGGCTGGTTGCAAAATCTCGCCGAGTCAGACAGACACCTCAACGTCCGAGAAACTGCCGTGGAAGAGATCGCAAAACGCTGGTCTCACCGGGGCGAGACGCTGCCTTTCCTCAAAAGCCGGATCGAGTTGGAGCATGATGCTCACTTGCTGAGCGTGCTGGTACGGGCGATCGTGCGGGGGTGGCCCGACGACCCGGAAACCTTGTCTTGGCTGAAAATTGAGCTCGATTCTGGGGAAGCGCTGGTGCGGCAAGCGGCGGTGCTTGAACTCGCTTACAACTGGCCAGACAATCCTGAAACTTGGATGCTGCTGGAGGCGAAAGCAGAGGGCGATGAGAGTCCCGCTGTCAGGCAAATCGCTTTGCAAAAGTTAGCGCGCGGGTGGACAAATCAGTCTCAAACTTTCGAGTGGCTGAAAATTAGAGCTCAAAAAGATGAAGATTCGCAGGTGCGGGCGATCGCCCTGGTAGAGTTAATGCGGGGATGGAAAGACGAACCGGGAATGTTTGAGTTTTTGCGCGATCAAACTTTGAGCGATGTTGACAATCAAAACGGTTCTTTTCCTTACAATCCCCGATTTACAGCACTCGAAGCGATTATTGAACATTATCCCGAGAATCCGGGAGTTGTGCCGTTGTTGCGATCGCTTGCAGTTTCCGACTCCGACGAGCAAATCCGCGCCTTAGCGGGCCGCCGGCTGTGCAGTCAAGACTGGTAATTTGATTTATAACTTGCCAATGGTGGGAAACTTGGATCTTGTTGATCGAAACACAAGATATCCACGAAGCCAGTTATGACAAGAAACTCACAGTATGGCAGCCAAGGACAGGTATGGCATCCCGACTTTATTCGCTACATGGAGTTTATTGCTAACCATGAAACTTATGCAGGAATGCCAGATGCCTTTAAGGAAGGCAATAAAATTCAGTGGGAAGCACCATCCAATCGCGGTTCAGGGAAGTACAAAGACACGCATCACAAGCGGCGTGAGTGGTGGCGTAGAAAAGCTCTCTCAGTAGGTATCGATCCTGAATCTACAAAGTGGATCAGTCGGACAGCTAGACAAATTCATCCTACCTTAAAAAAACCTTGTAAGCGTTGTGGAAGAGTGATGGAACTGAGATATGTCTATCCATCGAAGATATTGCTGCAAAGGTTAACAAAGGTGGGCTATGTTGATGAAAGCTTTCCGATTGAACCCTTTGAAAGGATCGCAGACTTAGTAACTCGGTTAGTAGAGGTATTGGGAGATTCAGTTTTCTCAAACCTCCCAGATATTATGCGGACAAGCGAGATTGTACCACCTAGCCTTGATCCCAATTTAGAAAGTTGGCTGAATTGGATCGAAAAGGAGTATATTCCACAAGAGCCAAGCATTTTAAGTCCCGGTGCTATGTCTAATGCACCTGACCGCTTTGATGGCTTTCATTCTTTTAATCAATGTTGCCGAAGTACAGCAGACAAGGGACGAAGCCAATCAAATTTAAGAGCTTACACAACTGATCGCCGTGTTTTTGAGTATTGGACAGAAGGTAATTGGATTGCTGCAGATCGCTTGATGGGACAGATTCGAGCAAATTTCAGTAATGAGTTATGCTTCAACGGACATCCTGGCCCTTGTTCAGCAGATCACATTGGGCCACTATCGCTTGGATTTACTCACAGACCTGAATTTCAACTTTTATGCAAGTCATGTAACAGTGCCAAAAACAATCGTATGGTTCTACGTGAAGTAGTTCACTTACGAGAAGTTGAGGCCAACGGTGAATCCGTAATTTCGTGGCACAGTAAAGCGTTGTGGGATCTACGCAAAGAAGAAGTTTTAGACGATGAGACAGCATTGAGACTGAGTAAAATGTTGCGGGACAATCGCCATACACTAATGAGCATCTTGCAAAGAATTGCTGATGCAGAGCATTTGACATTTCTGGGAACATTTCTAGAGCTTGAGTATGCTGAACAAAAAGTAGAATTTGTTAATCTTCGCGTTGAGAATCACATTACACAGTTAGACGAAATGACTTATTCTGCTCGTGTAACAAAATATGCAGATGAACAAAAGGCAAGACGTTGCCGAGTGGCATTTGAATCATTACGAGATTATTTCAGGAAGGAAAGCCGTAATACCTATGTTGTGACGACACCCCAAATTGAAGTTGAAATTTGTGCGGTTCTTTATCTATTGGAACAATCTTCACCTGAAATCAAAAATTTAGATACGCAAATTGCAGAACTCTTATCTAGCACTAGCGAAATTTCATTAGAAGAAGGCTTTCGCGCTATTGTTAAGAGTATCCCTAAAGATGATCCAGGTAATTTTTCCGCTGCTAAGGACAAAATGGCTACGATAATGCAATTAGTGGCACGGGAGTTGAGCGAACAGTGGAATAACGATCGTTATGTTCGAGGAAAATTGAATCTAGACAGTTAATTTAAAAGAGGGAAAGCTGTATGCTAAACGCTTAAAAAAATTCAGCTTTTCCTTTAACTGCATAGAGATATTGCTCTGGTGAAATGTATCCTCGCATAAGTTTTTGATAGTCAGTAAACGGGAGGGATATGTAATCAAGATTATCTCCATCTTTGCCTGACTCAAGAGGTGGTAAATCATTAAGAGACTCATAAGCTGTGACTGGTAATGGAAGACTGATTGAGCTATTTATATTAGAATCGGATATAGGTAAAGGGGGCAAAATAGGTTTTGAATTCTGTTGTAAACCAACTAGGATGATGCGCTTACGTCGCTGTGGAATTGCATAGTCCGCAGCGTTAAGTTTCCACACTGTAAGCTGATTGGTTACTGCCATAAGAGCTTCTTTAACTTGATCAAAGACATGACCCCCCTCCATATTTAACAAGCCCATTACGTTCTCAAAGACAAAGCCATCTGGATTTATTGCCTCAATAAATTGTTTGTAATTGTTAAACAGTGAATTACGCTCATCCTGCATTGACCGAGTATTGCCTGCTGTAGAAAATCCCTGACAAGGGGGACCTCCCAAGACAAACAATTTAGAACTAGGGTTCATTTGTCTTGCAGTATTAGCTCTTGAGACAATTTGTGAAAAAACTTCAGAATTACGAATATCTCCAACAATCACAGAGGAATCAACATTTCTAGCATAAGTTTCAAGAGCTATGCGATCAATATCGTTAGCTACCACAGGTTGCCAACCTGCCCATTTAAACCCTAATGCTAACCCTCCCGCTCCTGAAAAAAGATCTACGAACAGTCCTGGTGAACCTAAATGCAAAGCAATCTGATATGCAAGGAGTGGTGGTACAGCATTACCGATTTGTGTACTAATGGCAGTACGAGATCCGAGAAAAATAAACTCATCTGGAAAGCTTTGAAGCCTTGCTGCCTCACGCTGGCTGATCACCCGATGTTGACCACCTGCATAATCATAATGAAGATGACAACCATTGCCAGGACGACCGAAATAAGTGTTTATGGTGTAAGCTGGGGCATCTGGACGTAATCGCCCATAGTAGGTTGAACGGCTGCCTTTACCTTTGGCATAACTTTCTCGAATTTGTGCTAATCGCTTAGAAGGAATAGTAGTTGGAATGTTCTTCCAATTACCTCCAGGCGGAATATGTACCGCCATTGCTAAGTCAAGATCGCTAAGTTTTGCAGAGTAATGATTTGGAATCATGCCTTCTCCCACATCTGATGATCAAGCAAATTCTGACGCTCTTCGGGTAAGAGTTTGGGGAAAGAATCCATAATTTCAGCTAAATCATCACGCTCTAACCCATAAGCTTGAGCCATAACAATTTCAATTTCCATTTCTGCGGCTAAATCTCCGGCTAGTTTTCGCTCGACCAATGGTACTAACCTTTCAGTTAAATCATAGGTGATGGAGGGTATACGAGTCTTGCGTAATACTCCCACAGAAACATGAGCCGTTGACAGCATTGAGCGAACCTGAAATTCAAATGGTAGCGAGGAGATGATGCCAAGCAATGTGTAAAGCTTTGACAAATCATCGGTTCGGCAATGAGCCACACCAAGAGAGTTACCTGTAACCCAGTTGGCAGGAATAATTGTTGCTTGAACCCTTCGCTTTTGGGTGGGTCGGCTCACATCTCGCCAAACGATTCGTGGATACTTCACCGAAGAAGGAATACTTCGTTCTTTTTCGGGAGCGATAAACAATAAAGGCTGGTTAACTTTGGTTAAGCGCTCAATCATTTTACCTTTGAGAAAAGGGTGAGATCCTTTTAGTGATAAATATTTAGTATGCCCAGTCTCATCTAACTCTCGTCCTGTCCACAATTGCCCTTCACAACTACCTTGCAAATCTCCGAGGGTTGGCAGTTCTGAAAAATGCAGTAGATGAGCTATTTGCGATTTATTAGAAGATACAGGAATAACATGACCATTGGACTTTAAAAAGCTCTCTGGCAATTGAAGTTCTTGATGATGTTCAAGGTAACGTAAATGTTTATCGAACTTGTAAATAAAGGTTTTTTGCTTTGGAGTGTTGACTTCAACCGTCATATTAACACAAGCTTGATCGACTCCCTCAAAAAGTCTAGCTTCAGCAGGGAAGTAATCTATATATTTAATTGTATGGTTTGTAAGTAACCACTTTCGCAAAGCTTCAGAGTTTTGATCGTTCAAGAAAGACGCTGGTGAAACGATACCTGTCACTCCCTGATTTTTAGTCAGATGGACAGCAATCTCTAACCCAACACGAGCAAGATTAACCCCCCAACCCGAAAACATTTTTCCCGGCATTGACAGGGGGAAATTACTTTGAAGTTTTTGTGAAAAGTCTCGTAGGGAGTCAATATAAATTAACTCCGTTTGCTCATCCAATATTTTAAGATCGCGGCGATCGGGTTTTACAACCTCCCAAGGAGGATTTGTAATTGTAATGTCGAATTTAGATTTACTAGAGGTTTGTCTCTTTCTAAATTTAGAGATAAAATAAGCGAAGCTATCGTGAATAAATATCTTCAAAGTGAACTTAATACCGAGATGATTACAAATTTGCTCAATAGCCTGCTTTGCTTGAATGACTGCTTGCTTGTCATAGTCCCATATTTCAATTCGCCATGAGCGATTTCTAAGACTGGGAAAAGTTGAAGCACGCTCCAGAAGCCAAGCGATTAACCGCCCGTCACCGCAAAAGGGATCGATAACAGATAGCTCTCCAGTCTGTTCTATACGAGATGCAACCGTTAGAACACTATCGACCAAGCGTTCACCAATGAACTTTGGGGTATAGAACTTACCAGTTGTCTTGGTCAGAAGGTTATTTCTTCCAGTTCCTAGTTGGGCCACAGGCATGGACTGAAGTATATCGAGGTGGTTCACAGTTGACTCTCTGGTTTACACTGCATTGTCTTAATTATTAATTATATTCCATTTGGAATATAAGTCAAGCATCTGGTTTATCGGATTTAGGGCCAGGTTTGGGATTGCTGTCTATGTAATTGCTTAGGCTGGAAGCCTCAATTAACCAGATTCCACCAGCACGACGGGCATTTATCAGTCCTTGACGGATAAGTAATCTGATGTGCTGTGGTGTATAGCCTGATACAGTAGAGGCTTCCGAAACAGTAATCATTTCGGAGTCAGTCATCTTCCCACAAGATTCTTGGCTATGTTTTAGCTCTTCGGCACTTGTCAGCTTTGGGCTAGAGGCAATTTTACTCCACTACCCCTCTAAAGACACTGTGACAGGTCAGCAGCGATATATTGATAGAGTTGTAAAGGTTATCCGGCACCGCCTAACTCATCTGAAAGTGCCTTGGCATGATTAGGTTTAGGATACAACATCAAGTACACATTAGACATCTCCAACAATTCTTGTGGGGGAGCGCTCCAGCCCTCCCTGGAGCGGCTTTTCACTCCTATGTCTCTTCATTCCCACAAAAGGGCGATCGCATACCGCACCGCTTCCCCCATCATCGAACAACGATCGCAATCCGAAGCCATTTTCTCCCACGCGAGCAACTGTTCCCGAAACACCGGGTTTTGCTTTGTCCGCTGCACGATGCTTGCAATCTTCGACGCACAAGAGCAAGTGCGGGTATTAGCAGCTCTCCGGCTTCAAGTGTTTACAATTAACTGTTAATAATCGATCAAAAGGGTAATTGAATACCGCACCGCTTCCCCCATAATCGAACAACGAACGCCATCGGACGCCGTTTTCTCCCACCTGAGCAACTGTTCGCGAAAAGCCGGGTCTTGCTTGGCCCGCTGCACGATCGCCTGACTGATGACTTTCTTTTGAATCTGCTCTGTCGGGATACCTTGCTGCTTCAAATAATCCAACAGCCGCTGCACACTTTCAGAGAATTTATCCGGCGTCTGAGACATCAAAATAAACGAAATTTGGCGCACCATCCGCTGGTAGATTTCCTGTCTTCTGAGCAATACTTCCTTTTGACCCGCCTCCGCCGACTCTGCACTGTTACTAGGAACAACCAAGCCAAGCAAACCTAAAATTTCAGCGCCCTTGGCTAAAACCTTTTCCAACATATCTGGATAAAGCTCCAAAATGCGATCGCCCAAAATCTTGCCGTTCACCAAACGGTTCGCGCTCAGCCTCAGTAAATTTTGTTCTCCCGCAGACTCAAAAAATTGAACATTCAATTTGAGTTCGCGGCTTTCCAACTCCACCCGGCGCACCGTAAAAACCAAAGCCTCCCAATTAGGAGGTTCAGTAAAACACACCTCCACAATCGAACTTTCCTCTTGATGCTGCCGCCCCAATTCCCCAGACTCAAAATCGCGATTGACCGGAAAGCGATTGGCCGCAACTTTCGCAGTATAATCAAACTGAGTAAAAACATAGCCACAGTCAACTTTCGACAGATCGACATCTTGAACTTGCCAATTTTGAATACAGCAGCCCGTAAGCTGCGCCCCCTCCAAATTCGTCCGAATCAAACGGCACTCAATCAAACAAGCTTCTCTTAAATCCGCCTCACCCAACATCGCATCCATCAAATAAGCGCCGCTCAAATCAGCTTTTTGCAAATCAGCATTACGCAAATTAGCTTCACTCAAATCCGCCCGCAATAAATACACTCCTTGCAGGTTAGCTCGCAGCAAAAGCGCTTTCTTAAAACTAGCTTTCAACAGATAAGAACCCGCCAGATTAGCTCGACTCAAATCAGCGTTATCCAGCACCGCCTCAGTCAAATCCGCCCCCGCCAGCACAGCTCGGTGCAAGTCAGCGCCCGTCAGATTTGCCGATCGCATTTGAGCGCCATTCAAGTCAGATTCAATCAAATTTACACCGATTAAAATTGCTGATCGCAAATTCGCTTCCACCAAATGCGCTTCCCGCAAATTAGCACCCGTCAAATTAGCACCAACAAGACTGGCGCGGTTGAGATTCGCCTCCATCAATTCCGCTGCCATCAACTTCGCGCCGTCGAGTTTAGCCCCAGCCAAATTAATTTGGTCAGATTTAACTCCTTGAAGATTAGCACCGCCCAAATCCGCTTCAGGCAACGTGGCCCAATTTAGTTCTGCTGCTTCCAAACAAGCAAGGCGCAAATCCGCTTTAGCAAGATTTGCCCCGCTCAAATTTGCCCCGCTCAGATTCGCCCCAGCCAGCCCCGCACTGCGGAGATCTGTGCGGCGCAAAGAAGCCCCAATTAACTTGGCATTGCTCAAAAAAGACCAGCTCAAATTAGCACCGGTCAAGTTAGCACCAGTGAGGTCTATTTCTCGCAGGTTGACACCGCTTAAACTAGCGCCACTGAGGTCAATGTGACTAAAGTTGCGCTCTCCCTGTTGATAGCGCTGTAAAAATTCTTGTGTTTGCATTCCGCTGGTTTGGGGGCTAGCAATTGAGCTTTTTTAGGACGCGCTGGCAAAGAACTTAAACTCTAAGGTGGGCACGGATGAATACCGGGCTAGGCACGGGGACACTAATTCTACTACTTACTACAAGAACTCACGTTCTCCGGGTGATCCGTACACACTTTACCCTTATATATGGCGGTTTAAAGGATTTGTGACGTAAGTTCTATTTTTACTACCAGCTTTACAGACTTTTGTAACTTAAAGTAGCAGAGTTCATCTCTGATACGCTGCACCGCCGGAGAGTGTTTTTACTTAAAACGCTGCAATTCTTGCTGCAAGTGTTTTCCCCATTTAGTCGCTAGAGGAATTTCTGTAAAAGGAACCTGCACCGCAGCAGCATCTTTCAACAAAAATTCGAGGGCGATTGGACTTCCAGAATTCGGAGGTGACTCTAAATCAACTGCCTGAGAGTTGACTAACAACCGCAGCGACTCCACGTCTTTTAAAGAAAAAGTTTGCAAATTCACAGGCCCGCTGCGAGTAGGTTTTCCCCAAGTTAAACTGTCTTCTTGCTGACCGAGTACAGCATAAATATCGTACTTGGCTTTAGCGAATTGTTCGGCCCAGACGCGATACGCTTCCAGCTTTTGATACTCGTTCCATCCAGCCCAAGCCAGCCCGATAAACATTGCCAGCAGCGGCAGCCACATTAAACCTCTTTCCATGCAATACCCTTGTTGAAAATAGTCCAGGTTCTGTTTGTCATCTTCTCTAATCATACAATTAATTGAAGTCCTCAAACTTGCTCTGGAATTTAAACTAGAAATTAGAGCAATTTTTGATCGAGCAACAGCCACAGCCGAAAAATACCAAACGCCCGCGTGGGAGATATTCACAAGCCACAGCAAGGAAAATTGGCACTGGCGGTGAAAATTGGGTTATTGTGGTGAACAAGCCTTCCCTAAACGGACGATCGGCAATGAAAAAGTTTTTCCTTCTGTGCTTATTTTTAATCGGGCTCGGCTGGGCGATTTCTAATTTCCCAGGACTTGCTACTCAAGGCACTTACGACTCGATTGTGCTGGATTTCCGCGAAGATATCGGTGCTGCTGAGATTGCGAAAGAAGTAAATGCGATCGCCCAACAGTACCAAGTGGCACCGCAACTCAACAGCGAATTCTCAGCGGGCGACAATGTATATGTAGTTAAGGGCGATCGCACTTTGCTAAACGCCCTGAGAAAATCAAATTTGGCTAAAGATACCGAATACATTGAACCGAACTACGTCTACAGCGCTTTCGAGATTCCCAACGACCCCATGTATACCAAGCAGTGGAATCTCCGCAGCATCAACGTAGAATCTGCCTGGAACGAAACCAAAGGCAGCGGCACAACAGTAGCGATAATTGACACGGGTATTACTCCAGTCGCTGACTTAAAAGAAACCAAATTTGTACCGGGCTACGACTTTGTAAACGATCGCGCCGAAGCCTACGATGACAACGGCCACGGCACTCACGTCGCGGGTACAGTCGCCCAATCAACTAACAACAATTACGGCGTCGCAGGCATCGCTTACGAAGCAGCTTTAATGCCGCTGAAAGTCTTAAGCGGCAGCGGTGGCGGCACGGTTTCCGACATCGCCGAAGCGATTAAATTTGCTGCTGACAACGGCGCAGATGTCATCAACATGAGTCTCGGCGGCGGCGGTGAAAGTCAGTTAATGGAAGAGGCGATCGACTACGCCCACTCTAAAGGCGTTGTCATCATCGCAGCAGCCGGCAACTCCGGCGAAAGTTCCGCTTCCTATCCCGCCCGCTATCCCCACGTCATCGGCGTTTCCGCCCTCGGCCCGGATGACGAAAAAGCCTCTTACTCCAATTTCGGCGCAGGGGTTGACATTGCAGCCCCCGGCGGTTCTGAAATGGGCAAGATCCTGCAAAGTACGATCGACCCGGAAACCGGCGCCGAAGTCTTTGAAGGCTACCAAGGCACTAGCATGGCTTCTCCCCACGTCGCCGGCGTTGCAGCCCTTGTCAAGGCTTCCGGCATCACAGAACCAGACCAAATTCGCAGCGTACTCTTGCAGTCGTCGCGAACTGTCACTGAAGATCCGTTAAACCATTTTGGTTCAGGACATCTAGACGCAGCCGCAGCAGTTCAGCTAGCCCAGCGCGGACAAATCAACTTCCGCGACTTCTTCCGCTGGCTGCGCGACAACGGCTATCTCAGCCCCCGCTTTTGGATTGACGGCGGTGCAGTCGCCCTGTTGCCTAAAATTGCAATGGTGCTCGGTTCTTACCTGCTGGCTTTCTTTATGCGGAATTATTTTCCGTTCCAGTGGACTTGGGGCTTTTCTGGCGGCTTGATGGCTGGTAGTTCTGGGTTCTTTTTCCTGCGGAACTTGTTTGTATTTGACTTGCCGCAGTGGCCGCTGCGGGTGATGGGCAGTTCTATTCCCGAACTCGGCGGTGCAATTAATGGCAGCAGTATGCTGAATCCCTTTTTTGCTAGCGTTTTGATTCCTGGGATTTTGATTGCTTTGCTGTTGGGACATCAACAGTGGAAGTGGATCGCGATCGCAATTTCGATCGGTTTTGCCAGCAGTTTAGCGGTGAATGCTTTTGTGTCTCCCGCTGTCTGGGGATTGGGCACAGGTTTGGTATCACAAACATTTTTGATTGTCAATGCTTTTCTGTGTTTCGGACTGGCGCGTTTAGCAATTAAAACAGAGGTGCGATCGGCATGAGTATTACTGTCCAAGGTGAAATTGAACGCAAAGGATTAGGCCCGGGTACTTGGGCTTTGGTGGGGCAAGATGGGGAAACTTACGAACTTAAGGATGCTCCTTCTGACTTGAAAAAAGCTGGTTTGAAAGTCAGTGTTAAAGGTGAAGTCCGCAAGGATGTGATGACTTTTGCTATGATCGGCCCGGTGCTTGAGGTGCAGTCTTTTGAGGTGTTGTAGGTCGATCGACTAATCAAGCTTTCGAGCAAAAAAAACCCCGGCCAAAATTGGCTGGGGTTTATTAATCAGGGTGCATCTACTAATTTAATCTCCCGCCTCATATCACCTCTTTCAGGACACTTTGGCAGAATTTTCAAGAATTTGTGGTGTTTCCTGTGATCGCTCAAAAAAAAACCCCAAACCAAAATTGGTCGGGAGTTAATTAATCAGGGTGCATCTACTAATTTAATCTCCCACCCGACAGCACCTCTTTCAGGACACTTTGGCAGAATTTTCAAGAATTTGTGGTGTTTCCTGCGAGCGCTCAAAAAAAACCCCAAACCAAAATTGGTCGGGAGTTAATTAATCAGGGTGCATCTACTAATTTAATCTCCGGGCTCATATCACCTCTTTCAGGACACTTTGGCAGAATTTTCAAGAATTTGTGGTGTTTCCTGCGAGCGCTCAAAAAAAAACCCCAAACCAAAATTGGTCGGGAGTTAATTAATCAGGGTGCATCTACCAATTAAGCTTCCTGAGAATTCGCTCGCCATCCGGACACTTATCTCAAACTTGTTCAGCATTAGCCTCGATACGACAAAAAAAACCCGGCCAAAATTGGTCGGGAGTTAATTAATCAGGGTGCATCTACTAATCTAATCTCCCACCTCACAGCACCTCGTTCCGGACACTTTGGCAGAATTTGCGATAATTTGTGGTGTTTCCTGCTATCGACAAAAAAAACCCGGCCAAAATTGGTCGGAAGTTAATTAATCAGGGTGCATCTACTAATTTAGTCTCCAGCCTCACAGCACCTCTTTCAGGACACTTTGGCAGAATTTGGGAGAATTTGTGGCGAGGGGGGGCGATAGCCAAAAAAAACCCGGCCAAAATTGGTCGGGAGTTAATTAATCAGGGTGCATCTACTAATTTAGTCTCCCGCCTCACAACACCTCTTTCAGGACAGTTTGGCAGAATTTAGGAGAATTTTTTGCTCAGCGTGCGATCGCAAAAAAAAAACCGGCCAAAATTGGTCGGGAGTTAATTAATCAGGGTGCATCTACCAATTAAGCTTCCTAAGAATTCCAGCGCCATCCGGACACTTACCACTAAAAACTCACAACTCTTTTCTGTGAACCAGAGTTGCACTAGCTTGGTCTGTCGGAACTAGCAAGACTTCGCTAATATTGACGTGGGGCGATCGCGTGGCGCAAAAATATACTACATCCGCTACATCGTCAGCAGTCAGGGGTGTCAGTCCTTGATAGACATTTTTTGCCTTTTCTGCATCGCCGTGAAACCGGACATTGCTAAATTCTGTTTCCACCAAACCCGGCTCTATTTCCGTCACCCGCACTGGTGTTCCCAAAAGGTCTTGTTTCAACCCATCAGAAATCGCTCTCACTGCTGCTTTGGAAGCGCAATAAACATTACCTTTCGGATAAGCTTGGCGGCCTGCTATTGACCCGATATTCACTACGTGACCGCGGCCTCGGCTTACCATTCCCGGCACGATCGCGCGAGTCATGTACAGCAAGCCTTTAACATTGGTATCAATCATTTCTTCCCAATCTTGAAAGTTGCCTTCGTGCAGTTTGTCTAAACCACGGCTCAATCCAGCATTGTTAATGAGAATATCGATGTTTTTCCAGGCATCGGGAAGCGCAGCGATCGCCGATTCGACTTGCGGCCGATCGCGCACGTCTAACTCTAGCAAGTAAATTTCGTTCGCCGAGGCGATCGATTTTGTTTCTACAAGTTCGTTTGCCAGTCGATCGAGCTTTTCGATGCGGCGGGCTGCTAAAATTAGTTTAGCTCCACCTTTGGCGAATATTTCGGCACAGGCTGCTCCGATACCGCTACTGGCACCTGTAATGAAAACAATTTGATTTTGGATAGAAATCATTTTTAATAATAAGGAAGATGTATTAACCGCAGAGGGCGCTGAGGGCGCTGAGAGAGAAAAGAAGAGGGAAAAACTAAGTTTTTACTTGGTATAAAATCCAGTCGGGTCAATTAACCATAATTATTGTAGGGGCAGGTTTACCCGGTTCTCTCATTTGTATTAGAGATTTTACTTAACCCGCCACTACAGAAATTACCCAAATAACCCATAACACCTATTTTATTACTTGACAACTCGCAATCGCACACTAACTGTTGCAATTCCACCTTGTCGCATCAAAACTGCTGAAACCCACCGATTTTCGGGCGTAGCCGGAGCTTTACCTACTTTAAAAATTCCCCCGGAATTTAGCAACTCCAGCTCGACTTGTGACGGATTAAAAAATGTTTTTTCGGTAATGGGTTCCTCCAAAACAGTCCCTATTAAAATATCATCGCCGATCGGC
The DNA here is from genome assembly GCF_036701485.1 of Microcoleus sp. Pol11C3. NCBI lineage: Bacteria > Bacillati > Cyanobacteriota > Cyanophyceae > Oscillatoriales > Microcoleaceae > Microcoleus > Microcoleus sp. Pol11C3. The sequence continues at coordinate 23,700 of NZ_JAUBQW010000044.1, forward strand.
TCTCGCACAATGGCATCAAAATGGTACTCTTCGCCCACCTTCACTTGCTCGGGGAAATTCACTTGAATTGTAGGAGGATTTTGGCCAGAGCTAAGCTGAGTTTGTTCTGCTAAAATCTCTTGACTAACTATTTTTTCACCTTCAAAGCGCTGCTGGGAACGGATGGTAGCTTTGAGAGTTGATTCTCTGCCATCCTTTTTTTGAGTGCCGGCAATTGTAGTTACGGTTTCAGCGACAATCGCGCTACCTTCGGTTTTCCAAGATTTGATCTCGGTGCGGTAATTCAAAGTCGGATATCGAGTCCAGAGTTGGGTGAGGGCTTTTTCCAGGCTTTGGCGGTTTAAGCCGTCAGAATGAGTGAAATTCTGGCTGTAAAATGCCATAACTGCTTTAACATCGCGCCGGTTGGCTGCTGCGTCAATTTCTGTTAGGAGTTTGGTGAGTGGGGCGGGCGCATTTGCGGGGGTTTGGGCGATCGTTCGGGGAGTCGCCGCGATCGCACCGATCGCTCTTACTGCACTAGGATGCAGCACGCCAGCACTTACCACTGTTAAACATAACAACATTTGAGCGATCGACTGCCCGCCGTTAAAGCCAAAAACGATCGCCCGTTGGCGCAGCCCTCGAAGAGGATCGGCTTTTTCGTCCCGACGGCTGGAAAAATACTGAGATACACTTGGCACTAAATTCAAAAAATTACGCATTAGGTGATAATTTGGTTATTTGTCAGGGGTCGTAGCTTGGGCAACTGTTCGCCTGCAACGAAAACTGACAACGGAAGGAGGGACACGGCACAATCTAATTTTAGATGGCTGATTGAAAATTGGCTGAAACTGCCGGAACAATAAGCATAATAATCTAAAACCTCAAATATAAAATTGATCGACCTGTGGAACTTCTACTTGTAAAAAAAGAAACAAATACCTTGACAAAAGCCCCCCTCCGGTTGTTGGTTGCAGCTAGCGGCACTGGTGGACATTTATTTCCTGCGATCGCCACCGCTGGGCAGTTGAACGACTGTCAGATCGAATGGCTAGGAGTCCCAGACCGCATGGAAACCCAGTTAGTTTCCTCCCTTTACCCCCTCCACACGATCGCGGTTGAAGGCTTTCAGCAGGGATTTGGACTGGGTACACTGCGAATTTTGGGCGGACTCGCCGGCTCGATCCTTCAGGTGCGGAAGTTGCTCAAAGCGGGAAATTTTCAGGGAGTGTTTACTACCGGTGGTTACATCGCAGCACCGGCAATTCTGGCGGCCCGTTCTTTGGGTTTGCCGGTGATTCTCCACGAATCTAATGCAATTCCGGGGAAGGTGACGCGCTGGTTTAGTCCTTTGTGCACTGCTGTGGCGATCGGATTTGAAGCAGCAGCCCAGCATTTACCTCGCGCCAAAACGGTGGTTGCTGGTACACCGGTGCGATCGCAATTCCTGACTCGCCAACCTCTAAATTTGCCAATTCCTGACAGTGTACCTGTAATTTTAGTCATGGGCGGCTCTCAAGGTGCTGTCGCCATCAATCAGTTAGTGCGCGAGTGTGCTCCTGCTTGGTTTGATGCGGGTGCTTGGGTAGTTCACCTCACCGGAAATAATGACCCGGATGCTGAGAGTTTGAAACACGAGCAATATTTGTCAATGCCATTTTACGACAATGTGGCGAGTTTGTTGCAGCGAGCAAATTTAGCAATTAGTCGATCGGGCGCCAGTGCTCTAACAGAATTAGCAGTGACGGGAGTACCTTCTATTTTAATTCCTTTTCCTCACGCCGCTGACGACCACCAAAGATTTAATGCGGAAGTATTTGCTAAAGCCGGCGCCGCCGTGGTATTCCGTCAAAGCGAATTAACAGCAGATATGTTGCAAAGCAAAGTGTTGTATTTGTTAAGAGATTCCGAATATTTGGCAAAAATGTCTCAAGCAGCTTCTGAATTAGCGGTGACAGACAGTACAGAACGTTTGGCAAATTTGGTTAGGGAATTGCTGGTGCGGTAGCGAAAATTGGACACCGCCACTAATTTAACGAGTTCTTTTTAATGAGGGTAAAGCGTAAAATCCCTGTCCAACCAAATAACATAAAACACAGCCCCATCCCGATAACCAACCATCGGAGCCATCGCGCAAAACCGAAAACCAATAAAATTTACATCATCCTTAAGATGGCTGGGAATAGGTGATTTAATGGAGGTTCGGGCTATCTTCTCATAGCCCAATCCGTGACGGGGACAAGCATTAATCTCACTCCATGTAAGCTGATTTAATTTGTAGAGCGTATCTGCAAAAGCAGCCTTTTCATCTTTTGTGCATTGAGAAAGAGAGTAATCTTTATTCATGTACCGCAAAGAAAACAGAGGTGACTGCTGTTCTGGCGGTAAATCAACAGTCTCTCTAGGTGAAATCCTTTTCCCTTTTTCTTGGCGTTGATTTGCCTTAAAATGCTTCTTCACAATTGAGTTGAGTCTTGAAGTATTCTTTCAGGGATTGATGAGTGATTTTACCGCTATTTTGAGCAGCAAATTTCCAGGGATCTTCTTCGTGTGTCATGTTGCCTAACTTCCATGCAGCAAACTGCCCAAACACAGAGTAAACTTCATCAAGCAGGCTCTTAGTTTCTTCGTCGTAAATCGAAAAGTCTATATCTTCAGGACATGGAATTGCACCAGCACCATACTCTTTATAATGATGGTACAAATCAGGAACAACGGGCCCGTGAGTCCATGCTTCTATCGCTTCAGGAAATAGCGGTTCATCGTACAAAGCTAAATGAAAGCCTTGAGCATAGTAAACCAATTTCTGAAGCTTGAGATTAGATATCAGATCGCCAGCATCTTCACTTGCCTGAGCCAAAAAGTATTTGGCTGCATCATAACAACTCAGCATAACTTACTTGGTAGTCATTAAACGGCAAAACTAGAACGAGATTTTTTTGAAACTCCCGCGACTCAAGCAGACTATATTTGTCTGGAGGCGTTTTCACGGGGAATTGCGAGCCGTGTCACTTTATTTACATTATACTATATTTTCTCAATCTATGCCATATTCAATTTAACAAAATTAACTACCGATTCTAAGCCTTCCTTTGTTTTCAAGTTAGTAAAAACAAAAGGTTTCTCCCCTCGCATTTTTTTAGCGTCCCGTTCCATCACGCCTAAATCTGCTCCCACGAAAGAGGCGAGGTCTATTTTATTAATCACTAACAAATCTGATTTGGTAATTCCAGGCCCGCCTTTGCGCGGAATTTTATCGCCGGCAGCGACATCGATTACGTAAATTGTTAAATCTACTAACTCCGGGCTAAAAGTTGCAGCCAAATTGTCGCCGCCGCTTTCTACAAATACTAAATCTAAATCAGTGAATTTGTGTTCTAGCTCTTCTATAGCTACTAAGTTGATCGAAGCATCTTCGCGGATGGCTGTGTGGGGACAGCCTCCCGTTTCTACGCCCAAAATTCGATCGCTCTCCAAAGCTTGACTCCGAACCAAAAACTGTGCATCTTCCTGAGTATAGATATCATTAGTAACAACCGCAATCTGGTATTGCTGTCGCAGTGACTTGCACAAAGCATCAAGTAAAGCAGTTTTTCCCGAACCAACCGGCCCAGCAATTCCTACACGAAAAGCACCCATAGCGATTTTAGATTTTAGATTTTAGATTTTCTGATTTTCAACTGCGAAACAACCGAGTGTACTGAGTTTCGTGCGCCATACTAGCTAGGGCTAATCCCCAACTGCAACTAGCAATATCATCATCTTCTAATTTTAAAACTTCTTGCGCCGTACAGCTAATTTGAGACTGCAAATCTAACAGCAACTGCTGACCGGCTGTTTGACCGAGGGGAATCAGTTTCACGCCCGCACTCGCCAAATTGGCAGCCCAACTGTACAAATATCCTAACACGGCCGCTTCTTCTTCAATCTGCCAGTTGGCTGCGGCAATGCCAAAGCCGATCGCAAAATTGCACTGATTGCCGCCAACTTCCACCAAATCTTTTACACTTGTTGTTAACCCAGAAGCAACCGGCGATCGCAAATCCAGCAGCAACCTGACCAAAGTCCGCCCCATTTGCCAACTTTGCAAGCGCAACTCTTCAGTTTCCTTAACAGCAGTCGCCCAAGCATTCCAGTAACTCAAAGCCCTCAAATCCCCAATCTTCGCCGCCCTCAAAGCGCGTACCACCACAGCGGCTTCTACCCGAACAGCCCCGAATTGTAGCGAATTTTCTAACCAATTCCTTAAAGTAATCTCGCTGTCGGTCGCCCCCGCTTCTACCAGACTTTCGATTCCCTCAGAATAACTATAAGCTCCCACAGGTGCAAAAGCTAGCTGCAACAAACATAAAAGTTGATTGTTCACGGTTGATATCAAATCTGTTACCATCGGAATTATTCATATATCTATTCTCTTAATCTGCGTGAATCAGCGTCAATCCATTGTCATCTGCGGTTAATAAATTATCTTTTTTTTAACCGCAGATATAGGCAGATTAACACAGATTAACGCCGATGAATTATCTCAAATCTGGTTGCACTCTCCGTGATTGTTGACTGGATTTTACGCCGGACGATGCTACCGGATTTGATATCACTTCTTCTTTGTTGAATGAGCGAAACTAATTTGGTTATCAGCCCTCGGACTCATCGGTGGGAGTAAATCTAAAATCTAAAATCTAATGGCTGTGCCCGTAAGCGCCCATTTCCGGCTGAAACGGCACAATTTCCTCTGTTACTTTCAAACCCATTTTTTCTAGCATTCCTTGCAACACAGAGTCGGGAGAAAGTCTTAAATAATTATCGGCAATTTCTAAAGCTACGTGACGGTTTCCTAAATGATAAGCCGCCCGCATCAGTAGCAGCGGGTTTGAGGCCCGCGCTGTCAGAACCGATTCGGGTTTTGCACTTACCAATACTAAACAACTACCGTCTTCCGACTGCAATAAATCTCGATCGCGCAGTACCGTACCTCTGGGCAAACTCAGGTGCAGCTTTTCCCCCGTCTCTGTCTCGAATCGGTGGCGGCTGCGAGTGCGATCGTCCGCTGTCATTGGTAAAGTAAAGCTGACTATAGCATCGGGATTTGCAGGTAAATGTTTTGTGAATGTTAGCATTTTTATATTCTATTCCTCAGAGCAATTCACTTGACATCTAGTTTGTGAGGAATATCTTTTTTATAGCCGAAGGAATAAGAAAGACTGAAGTTCCAACCTTCAGCTCATGTTTTAGAAATTAACAACCTCTTAATCGTGTTGGCGATCGCTATATCTTATTGCGATTTACAGCAAGTTAAAAAATATTCATCTCTCTGAACCGCTCCCGTTATGGCTTATGTACCACATTTATGTTTTTTTGTCAAGTAATTTATCACAGACGATCGCTTTTTTTCAAAAAATTTTGCCTACCGTCTAGGAACTCGAACAATTTAAATCTCCAATATATTGTTGGGGGGAGGTAGCGGTTACGCATCCTGCCTGCCCTGAACAAGTTTTTATGGAGAAGTCTAATAGAACGGGAGAGGAAGAAAGACTCAAATCATCAAGCTTATTGATTGCCCGCTTGTTGCAGTCGCAGCAGCTCGGCTTGAATTTGCTGTTTGACTGCCGGATTCGCTTGCTGGAGCAAAGTAAGCTGGTTGAAGCGACTAACTGTCAAACCATTGGTTTCGATAACTTTTTTAGCTTGTTGGCAGTAATTCACCGCGATGCCGCGAACACTTCCAGACAACCTATTAATTTCCTTAGTTTCGTTGCACACTACTCTGGGAACCGAACCCCCAGCCATTCCTTTAATTTCGTTATAAGCTTCCACGCGTCTCGGTTCTATTGCCAACACAGCGCGAGCGTAGCTAGTAATTTCCTCGCTGCTAATCTCTTGAGCTTGGGCGGCAGCTCCAAAAACGAGGTTTGGGGATTGTGTGTACAAACCGGGCGCCCATCCGCTAGCTAAAGCTGTAGCGGAAATGATGCCTGCAAACAACGATTGCCGCAGCATCCGGTTTATGCCAAATTTAGATGTGTTAAATGAGGTGTTCATGGTCGTCGGTGATTGATTGCGTGTAGATAAAAATGACACAGCGCTTGGAGGCTCAATCTTTTTGAATCCTGTGGTGGGTAAAAAGTTCCTGCCGTGGGTGACTATTTTGAATTCCAGCAGGATGGTTGGGGAGTTGCTACGACGATCGACTTTTTAGCAAATTCAATAATTTCATTCATTATAACATCTGTCGGAAGTTGACAAAATTCCAAGTTTAGATGGTAATTTTAATTACAAAGTGTTCTCGAATTGCCTCTCCAAATAATTCTCAAACCGCAAATATTAAATAATTCTAAAAGTTCTTGACAAATTACCCGCCTTAATGAGTCTCATCAAGGTAGACGGTAGCACAGCTATCCCTTTCCCCGCAATGGTTCCCGTTCCCCGTAGGGTAGGGTAGGGTAGCGCCTGCAAGGCTAGGTTAAATTTAACAGCAATCGCACTCATCAATTGCGGTGATGATTTATTTAATCTTAAGCGGTGGTGCATTTGTCGATCGAGAAAACCCCCGGCTGGTTTGGCTGCTGGCTGAGCCAGAGGCAGAACAAAAATTATGTTTTACTACCCGAAGATAGAGACAGCAGCAGGGAACTAGACATTAAAATCTTGTTATAAAAATGCGCGCTATCTGTTTTCGGCAGTCAACGCGCAGGCCTTCGATTTCAGTTCTCGTTTCCTCCAGTTTGGGGCTGTGAAAACTTGTCTGGGAGTTACCCAGAAACCTGGTTTTTCTACGAAATAAAATCGTTACAGCCACCAGCAAGAGCAGGCCAACCCGGAAAGCTGAATTTTTTTGGCCTCAGCTTTCTTGTCATCTCGCTCGCAGATAGCGTATTTTTGCAAGCATTGTCCCAGCAAGTTAACAAATTATTAATTACCGATTGCCCATGAAAAGTCAAAAAGAAATTTGGCGAGTTATTCTCGCAGTAGCTATCAGTATTGTAGGCGTGCTGCACTTTGCAGTACCCGCACCTTTTATCAGAATTGTGCCGCCCCAGCTTCCTTACCCGGAAGCCTTGGTTTATATCAGCGGTTTTTTCGAGATTTTGGGCGGAATTGGGCTGTTAGTTCCTCCTGTCAGCAGGGCGGCGGCGTGGGGGCTAATTGCCTTGTTTATTGCCGTGTTTCCAGCTAATATCAATCAAGCCGTCAACAACATTCCGATAGAAGGGATTCCCCACAACCAATTACTGTATTGGTTCAGGCTGCCTTTTCAAGCTGTCTTGATTGCTTGGGCCTGGGTTTATACCCAACCAGACGAAGGTAAACCGCGGGCTTCTATAGTTCCAGATAGAACAGAAAATGCCCGATGAAGCAGTTCGACTACTCTTTGGATTTTAAGAACATCGACTTTCGACAGCACCCGGAACTTTACCGCGTAGGGAAAGGAGAACAGGGAGTGCTGTTGGTGGAACCCTACAAAGGAGAAATTCTGCCTTTCTGGAGATTTAAGACTCCTGAAATTGCCAGGGAGTCCAGCAGCAAAATTTACTCCTTATTTTTAGAGTATCTCGATCGCGAAGATTTTGTGGGAGCTGACATGGCCCGCAAGTTCTTGCAGATGGGGTATACTCGATCGCGTCGCTACGCCAACCACAAAAGCGGTCGAAAATACCAGCAAAACCCTCAGAAGCTGAAGTCTGTTGCAGAACAAACTGCAGCTCGAAAAGATATTTTGCCCCTACAAGCAGATCCGGTGAAAGCAGAATCCGCCGCCATTTTTCTTGAAAAATGGATGCTGGTCAAAATCAACGAGAAATATCTCGAGCTTTTAGCCAGACACCGACAGATGTATGAATCTTATTTAGTCAACGCTGAGGATTGACATACATTTACAAAAACTCAGAACTTACACTTTAGCCCCGTGGGCAGCAGTGCAGTTGTGCTTGCCTATCTGGGCCGCATCTATTTGCTTGGCCCTACTATTTACTCGTCATCTTCTTCTGTTTGCCACTGTCGCCAAATTTCAAAGGCATTAAAGCCCCTGTATTGCAGGTAATTCAAGACTTTGCCCTTGGTTTTCGGATCGGCTTTACCCCAAGTATCGATTTTGTATTTCCGCATGACTTTGGCTTTTAATTCAGCCAGTTTTTCTGCTTCGGAGTCCTGATTTTCGGCAACTTCTTCTTCCCAGACTTGCTCGAACAAATCGTTGGTAATTCCTTTTTGCAGGCACTTGCGCTTGATGGCCGACTTCCCGTATTTGCCTGCTGCAGAGGCAATCGAGTTTGCCACCAAGCGAGTGTCGGACTGATAGCCGCGGTCTTGAATTTGCGCGATCGCCTCCAATATTTCCTCATTGCCAAAACCTTTCTCTTGCCCCTTTTTGCGAAGTTCAGAGGCACTGTAGTCTTTGCGGGACAAGAGAAAATAGAAATAGTCAAGACAGCTCATCAGTTAAATCGAAGGTGGCGCGCAAATACTTGTGTAGCGAAGCCAAATCCAGTCGCCTTGCTATCGGCTGACTGCATTGCGTGAAGCGAAGCTATCCCGCAGGGAATCGCCTCTATTCTTCTGTATCCTCCTCTTCATCATCCACTTCCACATCCGGTCTGTCCACATCGATCTGAATCAAGCGAATGTGCTTGTATCCGAGCTTAATTTCAAACTCGTCTCCCGGCTTTAATCCCATTTCTTGGGTATAATTTGCCCCGATCACGATCGAACCATTCTTGTGAACGCTAGCTCGATAACTCGCTTCTCGCCCGCGTCCGTCTGCTTTCGACTTCTCTAGCTCAATGCCCTTAGCAGCTAACACTGCATCGTAAAACTCAGCCAGATTAATCCGGGTTTCTCCACTTTTGCTGACAGTGAAGTAGCCGCAAAGCTTTGCAAGTTCTCTGCGTGGCAAATCACTGCCTTTGATTTTTTGAAGCAGACCTTTTCCTGTTAAGGGTGCTGTAGCTGTTTCTGCCATTGACCGTACCTCGCTTATTGGACTTTACTTATATCAATTACAACACATTAGATTAACTTTGTTTCACTGTCAATACTAATAATTCTCAATATTTAAGATTCGGGATAAATTTCTGCGGCCTCAAGACCGGGGGTGCAAGTAAGGATGCTCGAAGGGCGATCAATTTGCTGCTTGTGGCCCAAATCCTTGCGTAAGCCTCAGAGCGATCGCGCGAGGAATTATTGTCGCAAATTAAATGCTTTACTTTTTTACAGTAAAGTCTGTTCCCTGCATTCACCCATCCCCGATCAAGTCTGTGGTCAAGGTAAAAACAAGACAGCCATGAATCGAAATACCTAGAGCGCGGCCGCTGCAAATCTGCCGAAAGCATTTACCGGCCGGGGTTAACTTTTACCTCAACAAGGGGAGCCAGCACTTGTTCTCGATGCCCTGCCAGCTACTTGCAAAACCAGTTTACAAAAAGAATCCAACTGTAGGCCCGTGCTCCAAACCCTTATGGAATCAGTCATTCCCAATTCTTCAATCTAAAATCTAAAATCTAAAATCTAAAATGGTATAAACCCTATTTTTCGGGCTGTAAATCCCCTCAAAACCCCAAATACCAACGAGCAATCTTCTATTAAGGTGTTGGGCATATAACTTGCACAGAACGCAGTCTGGGGAAGGCAATCCGGTAAAAATTGAAGGAAATTTCACCTCTTCGGTGAACGGGTTTAAGCTAAAACCCGACTCAATGGGCGCGGCGGCAGAAACATCGGGCTGCCACTAAGAGGGGAATAGTTTGGATCGGGCGAGATTGCTTCGCGACTCTTAACACTTCGCCACGAATCAGTAGATGTCTAGGGGGAACTCGGGAAAATCTTCCTCCTCCGGCCCCAAGCCAGAGAAGTTGAGGTTATTTCCACAGGGGAATTGAAAAAGACCGAGTTAAATGCACAACCGCTTAAATGTTTGATGCACTACAAATTAGCAGCGGTTCCCGACATGGAGTTTCGATGCAAATGTATTGGTTTCCACTCGTGGCCTGTAAACTGCCATACTCTCAAAATTTATGCACAAACTGGAGGGCGCGTCAAACTCACAGCCGCTTCCATAATTAATTATTGTGAAATATACCAACCGCACTGACGGTGAGGACGTTCTTAATTGTTGCAACTCTGGCTTTTATTGTCTTGTGCCGAATGACGAATGCTCCTGCTGCCGAATCAGCCCGCCCAAAAACGCATACAAGCCACCGACTCCTGTCGTGGAGAGATCAAAATTTTAGACTCTTGTTCAAGCTTCCAGATTCATCTGTGGAGTAAATCGAAAATCTCAAATCGTTCGACTCAGGGCTCAAGCCGAAGTCTAAAATCTACAATCGACTAACGAATACTATATTAAGCAGTCCCGGACTTACTCTCTGGACGAGAAACCCGGTTTGTTCCTTGATGCTTGGTGGCGCTGCTGCTTATTTTTGGTAAAAACCGGCTTGTTGAACGTAAGTCCGAGATTCGATCGAGCAGCATACTTTTGATCATTTTTCCAGCGGCAGCCGATCGCGAATGGCCAGCAAAAACCCCACCCAGTTTGGAGCCAGGCCAAGAGGGTCTAAATTCCGCATTGCAGTGGGCGATCACTTTTAGTGGCGCTGTTGCAGGTAATTTTGCGACAGGGGAGTTCGTACCGTCGGCAGTAACTCTTCAGGTTTCGTGTCTCGCTGGTGCGAGTACCGCCACCCAAAAAAGCCACCACTCAAAGCAACGGGCAATAAGCAAAGCATTAGGGCGACAGATTTTTTCAACCCCGGTTTTTTTAACGGTTTCTGAGTCGGTGCAGCGGCGCGAGTTGCTTGGATCGCCGAATACTCAGAATTAGGAATAGAGGACGGCGAAGCCGTCGGTGAGTTCGGTGAATTAGCAGCCTCGGCTCGATCGCTCTGGTGAACCCAATCCCTGCGATCTTTTAATTGGTCGGGAAAGTATTCCCAGACTTCGCCATCAGAACTGTCTGACTCATGCGATCGATTGGCTGGGATTGGCGGGTATGGGGCGATCGCCGAAACCGCAGACGGGGCCTTCCATTCTGTACCCGCGAGAGCCGGTTGCGTTCCCGACGCAATTATTTGCACCCGAGAACCGGATGTCGCGCTGTGGGCTGGGCCTCCGGTCAAATAGCCGTCAAAGTCCGGGTGCTGGTAGAGAATGGGCAAAGCCCAGTATAGCTGGTGAGAACCGTAGGCAGAAATTAGCCCAGCTCTGGCCCGGCTCAGGCTGAGATCGACTGGATAGCCCTGATTGAGGTTGCGGTAAAACAACCGCGTCAGAGTTAGGGCTACATCGTCGGGGATGCTTTCTGCCATTGCTAGCACTGCCGGAATGCCCCGCTTCACTAGAGCTTCGGTTAAGTTCCGTTCCGGGCTGTCGTCCGTGAGGTCTGAGGGGTCGCCATAGGCGCCGCGGCAGGAGTTGAACACCGCCATCTGAATACCGTTGTTAACAAGCAATCCAGCTAAGTCGTCGCCACTCAAGGTTTCGGTTAAGCCGGTGCGGCTGCTGACTAGGTAGAGTTCGCCACCTCTGGAACCTAAGTTGCTGTGGCCTGCGTAGTGCAGGACTTGGTAGTGTCCTTGTTCTAGGGCTTGGGTAAGTTGTTCTCGATCGGGCTGTTCGAGAATAGTCAGTTGAATTTCCGAGTGGGGGCTGTTTTTGAGAGGATTACCCGTGCGGTTTTGGAGTTCTTGTTGCAGGTGGAGCACTTCTCGCTTGAGCTGCAAGCTGTCTCGATCGCTCGGAGAGGCGATCGCCATTAAAATTTTTAGCGGCCCGCTACTGGGCACTATCCGGGTTTGTTTGAACAAACTTGTACCTGGTTGGTAGCGGGAAAACACGACATCGGTGCCGGTTGCCAAAGGGCGATCGCCGGCGTGTAGAACTTCCCACGGCAGGCGCGGCAAGTGCCTGCCTTTTAGTCCGAGCCGCAGTTGCAGCACTTCTCGGCGGTGCTGAGCGATGCCTTGAGCGCAAGTCCAGCTATCGCGCAAGTTTCCTTGAAACAGCCCGCTGTATAATTGTTGCCCGAGCGCTACTAAATTCGGCGCTGAGTTGTTGCCCGAGCGCGAGATGCCACGACCAGCCAAACTGGTTCCCTGTAATGCTTTTCCTTGAAGCAAGCCCACCAGCGGGTCGTTCATCAGTTGAGCAGAGAGTGCAAGCCATTCGTCGATCGGCCAGCGGACTTGTTCTTCTGCTAAGGGTACACCGGGTGCAACCCTTTCTGTCCGCACTAGATATTCGTCGTCCCCAACTGGGGTGACTGAGAGTTGAAATTCCTGGCTCACGGATTTAGCGCCCTCCCGCCTTAATTCTGAATTTGCCTGCGTTTTTGCCGCTAGCAATAACGATCGGCAAAATTATTTTTACTCTTTGAATGAAAGTTTCTGAATGCGCTTCCCCCGATCGGGCGAGCGCTGGGGTCAAATATATTTGTTCAAACACCTTGAGGGTATAAAAGTTGTACTTTAATAACAGTTTATTAGTTTTTATTGCTCTGTGGCTCAGTGAAAGCCGAATTTTCTCGAATCTTGCTATCTTTAACATTTTGCACCTCTACCGCAGACCCCTTTTGATTTGTCGCGAACTTGAGTTTCTCATTGCTGAGTAAAGTTAAATTGGAGGCACTTTACCAGGCGGATCTCTAGTTCTTATTAAAATTACTTCGGCTCTCGCCAACCGGTTTCAGGGCAATATCGCAGGCAAAGTTGAGTATTTTTTTTTTTTTTGTGATCGGTTGATCGATCCTTACCGCTTATCCTCTACCACCAACCCCCCATCTGAAATCTTGATTTTGTGTCAATTAATTAATTGGTCAGCCCTGGCTCCTCATCCGTAAGCCCTCCGCCCTCATCCGTAAGACCTCAGTGGCGATCGGTAATCGATAGTTGGCCATCGATAATTGCTAATAAATTATTGCTAATTTACCGCTTTTATGATATAGAAAACTTTTAATTTAACTCTCTTAATCTAGTTAAAGTTAAGCAGCAAAAATAAATCTAAGCAGCCAAGAACTCTCAACAATACAAGGGCCATCAAATTATTCCGGTACTCTCAAGCAAGCATCATTTTTGGCATCTAGAGGATTACGCCTCATCAGGCTGGTTTCTCGGAGAATTATTGGATTTGGTAGCGAAGCCTCCACAAAGCAAGTGGGTTTCGCAGCCTCGCCGTGGGTCATTCCCGCTCAAAATGCCGATCGAGCTTGCAACTGTAGCCAAAAACTACTCCTGTGCTCTTTTGCACTTTTTGAAAAATTTTACAATCTGTCTTGAGATAGATATTTGTTGGTCTGGCTCTTAGTATTAATCTGAAAAAAATTTTTTTCTCAGTTCGTGATGCTCCCCCGAAGCGAGAAAAAATTGTGCCACGGAAAATTAAAATAAATATTTGCCCGGACGAACTATCTAAATTTCTAATTAATCATTGGGAACTAAAATTAGGAGGGTGCAGTCATTTAGTCAAGAGATTCAAATCCTAAGTCAGGGAAGGATTTGTCAAAGCTGGGAGTGTTAGAAAAATTCAATGCACTCAGCCGAGCTCGCAACAAAAGCAAGGGTAAAATTTTGGGGATACAGGTGTTGGGTAGTTATTTAGGAGTTGTCAGTTGCGAGTTTAAATTCTGCTAGTTCACTGTAGAAATTACGTAGAAAATCTACAATCAGAAGCCCTTCGGTGCAGCTTACTGTAGAAACTACGGAGAACATCTCAAATGCTAAGCGCTTCGGCGCAGCACTTACGGTGTAGGTGGTGGCTCAATTAATTTTGGTACGCAATTGCAGAATATAAAACTCGCAACAGAATGAAAAAAACCTTGCAGTTTAAGTGGCATCTATAATAGTAAAGATCAGGAGACGAGCTCCTCTAGCAGGCGAAAGCATGAAGTTAAAAAATTTTCTTCTGCTCCCTCCTGTTTGATGATAAATTGAGTCTAAGAAGCTTACCTTTTTTTGGGAAATATCAACGATGAATAATGACGACCTGTTGTTAAAAGAAGTACCGGGGAAACTTTTTCCCGCTCAAGATGAAACACAAAATTCTGTGGGGAATTTAGGAAAAAATACCCCTACAATTTCCGATAAGGAGTTAGCCAAGTTAATTGAGCAAGCGCTCGCCGAAAACACCGACGGCGTTAACACCAAAATTCCGAATCTGTCTAACGGTGCATCCGACACAGGTGCTGCTGGTAACAGTCCAAGTACGAAATTTAACGGCGTACTAGAAGAAGGCGCGGGCGACACAAATAATAATGACAGCGGCATTGATAGCCGCCGAACCCTATTCGGTAGCCAGGACGATGACTTAATTGTCGCCACCGGTGATAACGAGGAGATATACGGCAAAAGAGGCAAGGACCAAATCAAAGGAAACCGTGACAAAAAAAATAAAATCTACGGAGGTAAAGATGACGACGATTGCGAGGGCGGCGATGACGACGATGAAATAAAGGGCGACAAAGGCAACGATAAGGTTAACGGTGGCAAAGGCAACGACAAGGTTAACGGCGGTAAGGATAACGACAGCCTTTTTGGGGGCAGCGGCAATGATACCGTCATGGGCGATGACGGCGATGACTGGGTGCACGGCAACGAAGGAGATGATGAGGTTGACGGCGGCGCCGGCAATGATACCGTCTATGGCGGCAAAGGCGACGACAAGTGCGAGGGCGGCGAAGGCAACGATACCGTCAGGGGCGACACAGGCAAGGACAACGTTAGCGGCGGCGACGGCAACGATACCGTTAACGGCGGCAAAGATAACGATACTGTGCTAGGCGGTGCAGGCAGCGACAACTGTGCAGGCGACGACGGCGACGACAGCGTTAGCGGCGGCATCGGCAACGATACTGTGCTAGGCGGTGCAGGCAGCGACAACTGTGCAGGCGACGACGGCGACGACAGCGTTAGCGGCGGCAT
>NZ_JAUBQW010000044.1:38684-40712 GCF_036701485.1 Microcoleus sp. Pol11C3
CGGCGACGATACGCTGATGGGCGGATCTGGCAACGACGTTTGCAGCGGCGACGACGGCGACGACAGCGTGATGGGCGGCTCCGGCGACGACAGCGTGATGGGCGGTGCGGGCAAGGATACCCTCATTACTGGCGACGGCAATGACATGGCAGACGGCGGGTCCGGCGACGACAGCGTTGTCGGTGGCGGCGACGGCAACGATACGCTGATGGGCGGCGACGGCAACGATACGCTGATGGGTGGTACTGGCAACACTACCTGTGTCGGCGGTGCTGGAAATGACGTTTTTGTCGTGAGTAACCCTACCAGCGGCGGGAGTTCAGTCATCACTGACTACGAAGACGGCAATGACAAGTTTCTCCTGTTTGGCGACTTGAACTTTAGCAGCTTGACCTTTATACAAGTCGGTGCCAATACCGAAATTCGGGTCAATAACTTCGCAATCGCGTTATTGTTGAATGTCAACGCAACGCTTATCACTGCTGGCGACTTTTTGGGAGTTAATCCTCAAACTCAAACTCAAACTCCAACTCCAACTCCAACTCCAACTCCAACTCCGAACCCGATTTATAACCCCCCGCGAGTGGAAGCGAATAAGAGCCTGACTGCTGGTTCCGACGGGAGTGAGCAAACTATTTCTTCTGAGTTGTTGCGGTTTGTCGATGGCCAGCAAGGTCCTAGTGGCACATCCTTCAAGCTAACCGAGCTGCCCGATGCTACAACCGGCAAACTATTCTTTAAGGGAGTTGCTGTCACACAAGTCGGTTTTACGTTCACTCAAGCAGACATTAACGCAGGCTCGTTAACTTTCAAAGCGGCACTAGGTTTTTTCGGTGCGGCTAGTTTTGGTTTTGAAGTTAGCAACGGCAAAAACGCTCTCACCGGCCAGCGTTTTAGCTTGAAAATCGAGCAAAATCTCTTTAAGTTTGGTGGCACTACAGCACCTCAAGTTATTGTCGGTTCTGTGACGCTGGATAACGACATCGAAGGCAGCGATGGTGACGATGATATTACAGCCGGCAAAGGCAAGGACAAAATCATCGGCGGCAAAGGCAAGGACAAAATTAAAGCCGGCGATGGCGATAACGATATCGACGGTGGCGATGACGATGACGATATCGAAGTCGGTAAAGGCAAAAACAAAATAAAAGGAGGCTTGGGTAACGACAAAATTAAAGGCGGCGATGATGATGACACGATCGAAGGCGGCATAGGAAGGAATACTCTAACTGGGGGTGGTGGAAAGGATCACTTTATTTACAGCACTTCCCGCCAAGAGGTTCAAACAGTTGCAGAAGCTGACTTGATTACTGACTTTAATGTCACTGACGATGTTTTAGAGCTTTCTACGGCAGCTTTTGCTAATCTCAGCGTTTCTAGCTTGACCCGACTGGAGATTACTGCTAGTTCTACTGTTGGTTCGATCGGCAGCGCTAATTTGCTCGACTTCACTGCTGATATTACTGTTAACAGCATCCTGACTTTGCAAGCGCGGTTTGTAGCTTTGGGTGGCAGCGACGCGCCTACTTTCTGTCAGTTTACAGATGCCGCTACGGGTCGTTCTGTACTGGTATTTGCTGTTGGGGCGCGCTTTGAAATTGTGACCAGTTTCGCGCTGAACGTTCGCCTGCAAGTCAGTAACTTTGTCTTCACGGGCCCGCCACTAAATATTCCTGTCGGTACTGCCGGCCCTGACAATGTGGATTTCACCACTTCTCCCGCCCCAGTTAATTACGATGGTTTAGCAGGCGATGACAAGATTGTCGGCAGCAACTTTAACGATACCCTCAAGGGCGGCGACGGCAACGATACCATCACCGGCGGCCTTGGTTTGGATGTCATAAGTGGCGGCAGTGGTACGGATCTGTTTGTTTACAGGACAACTAAAGAAGGCGGCGATAAAATTTCCGACTTTAAGTCTGGAACTGACAAATTCGAGTTTAGCGCGAGCGCTTTCGGCAATTTGACGACGACTAACTTTGACGGTGTTAGCGGTTCAACTCCTGACATTACTGGCAAAGAGTTAGT
>NZ_JAUBQW010000044.1:40812-42042 GCF_036701485.1 Microcoleus sp. Pol11C3
ACCGCAGCGGGTGGTTCTACCTTGATTGCGAATCTGGGTACTGCTGCTAGCAATCTGGGAACGGCGGACTTTGTATTCACAGGTACGATCGCAGCTTCTGCCACTGGTACTTCTCCGACTGGTACTACTACCAACTCAGGCAGTGTTGCTGATTTAACTGCTGCTGGGAATACTTTCCCCGTCGCCTTTAACAATTTCGGTTCTGGTGCTGGCGGCTACAACTTCACCACTCCTGTGTTATTTACCGGAGATGCGACTGCTAACAGTGTCACTGGTACTGAGTTTGCTGACATCTTCAGCGGCGGTTCTGGTGCCGACATTTTCGACGGCGGTTTGGGTAACGACAGCATTTCCGGCGACGATGGCAATGACAGCCTCTTTGGCGGTGGCGGTAGCGATACTCTCAACGGCGGTATTGGGAATGACACTTTAATCGGTGGTGTAGGAACCAATGTTCTCAACGGCGGTGCTGGTTTGGATGTGTTTGTGTTCAGCAGCGGAACTACTGCTGGCGGCGGGGATTTAATTACCAATTACAGCATTGCTGATGACGTAATTAACCTTGACACAACTGGTTTTGCAGCCTTTACAACCGGATCGGGGCCTTTGGGTTCGAGTTTCTACGCTTACAGCAGTACAGTTGGTGTAACGGCGCTCGAAGCAACTTTAACCGGGCCGTCGATCATGGCTATCTACGACGGTTTGTCTACTAAACTGTATTACGATAGCAACGGTTCTACGGTTGGTGGTAACAGTTTGTTTGCAACTGTCGATGTCAATTTGGGAGTTTCCGGTAATTCTGAATTGTTCTTGTTCTAAACGGCAAGAATTCTAATCGGGATATCGGCGGTACGGTTAGGGACACGGCAATGCCGTGTCCCTACAATACAGAGTTAAGGACATAGTAATACTGTGTCCTTTTTTTTGGTAATTGTTAAACAATTTAGCCGCTATTTTTTGGGTAGGAAAATGGCATTGCCGTGTCCTCTTTTGCGTTGTTGTCTATGGTTGGAGTCGATCGCACTCGCGAGGGCAATTTCACCATCCAATCCGGTTGATTTTACCCGTTATATCGATTCCGCTTGTATCGGAATGATTAAACTGCAGAGGACACAGAGGATACAGAGACAGGGAAGAGAGAGATGAATAATTCGTATAAGTTCACGGGGTTAGCCTGGCAGAAGAGAGGGAGAAATCTGACCAGAACGAGCACTCAAAACAGATTCAGTC
>NZ_JAUBQW010000268.1:0-2445 GCF_036701485.1 Microcoleus sp. Pol11C3
TCCCCAAAATAAGTCAATATACTTACACAAAGAAAATCATTTAGGATTGCTCTAGATATAGAAAATCATTTAGGATTACTATAGATGGGACAACGGTGTTAATGAGTTATACTGCCGCCAATCAAGCCGAGTATCCGCAACACAGCAATCAAAAAACTGGGTGTGGATTTCCGATCGCGAAAATGGTAGTGCTGTTTTCACTGCTGACAGGAGCAGTGGTATCGGCTGGTATTGCTTCGTTGGCGACGAGTGAGATTGTGATGAGCCGTTTGCTTTATGCAAATTTACTCCCCAACGATGTAATCTTAGCGGATCGAGCTTATGGCAATTATGTCGATTTAGTTTTGGTAAAACAGCAGGGAGCGAACGCGGTTTTTCGGAAAAATCATCTCCGTAAGACGGACTTAAGGGCGGGGAAAGAAGTTGGGAATTGGCGACCATCAAGTTGTCTGAGATAAGCCTCAACAGTGTCCGAAACACATGATTAATGAGGAATTTGAGGCATTGCCCTCTAATTTCATCGTTCGGGAAGTCTGCTTGCGTATTCAACGCCGTGGCTTTCGAGACGAACGTATTATTGTAGTCACAACATTGATGGATGCCAAACAATACAATGTTCAACAATTAACTCGGCTATATGGACTTCGCTGGTTAGCCGCTGAAGTCAATTTACGCTATCTCAAAACAACCTTAAAAATGGAGATGTTAACAGCTAAAACTCCGGCAATGGTAAGAAAAGATATCTGGACACACTTATTGGCTTACACTTTATTGCGTACCATAATGTGGCAAGCGGCATCTTCGTCAGAATATACAACTTTTCAACTCTCATTCCAATCGACTCGGCAGCAGTTTAATCAGTTCTTGACGCTGTTGGCAACTACAGGAAAACGCCAACAGATCCAATGGCATCAATTGCTGTTGGAACAGGTGGCAACTAATTTACTCACGATGCGACCCGATCGTTCCGAACCTAGAGTTTTGAAATGCAGACCGAAGCCGTATCCTCGAGTGCAGGAACCTCGCTCTATCTTAAAAAGTAAACAGGCTAGGTGATTGAGACTTTTTCAGTGCCATTGGACTATTAGATAACTATCCCACACTAACAACTACTGATTTAGCAAATGCCTGGGCTTATGCGGCAGCTTTTTCAAATGAAATTGAAATAGCTATCGGCGAGAATGACGATGATTAAGATGATGGCGCGTATTTATGCTGAGGAACAATTTCCCAGAGTGGTGGTAGAAGTGCTGCGCCCTATGATTCACAATATTCTGACAGTGCAAGCAGCCGGAAAGGATAACCAAAAATTCCTGACCAAGAAGTGTTAGCTTTTGCAGTAAGTGAAAATCGAGATATTTTAACTCTAAATCGCCGTTATTTTATCAGACTGCACAGGTTCCAGCCTGACGATGCTGGAATTATTGTCTGTAGGGGAGAGGAAGATGTAACAAGAAGGGTTGGTAACATTAATCAGGCTATTTCCTCACTTGAAACATGAACAAGTCAAGTGATTCGAGTCGATCGAACTCTCGTCGTCATCTATATCTTAAGCGATCGCCCCAAAGTAAACTCAAGCAATCTCAATCCGAAAATCACTGCATCCGTTTGATTGCTGGCTAGATGCCATCGGCGATATTTCTCGCTGAAACAACTTAGGAGGCGACTAAAACAGGACACTCTGAAATCCGGCAAATATTGGACACAGTTGGCTGGTGGGCAACGACTCGCACTTCGTGAGAATACCGGGGACGCGGGTCATTTTCTAACCAGATGGGCGGTACCATCATCACTTCATAGTAAGCGATCGTATGCAAAACCCCAGGCTGCGACTTCAACTCCACTGTTAAGCCCGCTCGGTACTCAAATGCTTCTTCCCAGTCTAGGTTTTCATTCATATCCATATTCATATCCATCGCGATCGCGCCTCTTAATCTTGTTTCTTTTCTCAATTGTAGAGCACTACATAAACCATTGGGTACTTTCTGTTGCTTATGATACAATTTTTAACCTTATATGTTCGTTCCATGACAATTTAACAGAGAGGAGCAATTGTCAATAAGTAAATAGGATGATTTTGCTGACGGGTGACAAGTAAACTGAAAAGGTAGGCTTGACAACAGCTTGAGTTGATATGTCTCAAAAAAAATAGGGGCGATCGAACCGCGCAGAGGTTTATCAGACAAAGGAAGAGAACAGAAGAGAATTTTAAGGACGAAAGTACAAACCTATTTTTGCAAGCTTGGTTAATATTTTATAAGTAAGCCTTAATTTGGAACTGGTATAAATACATGATTATCTAGCCCCAAAACACTACATATTTTGTGCTTTCTCAAGCAAGCTATAATCAAGAAAATTATCAAAAATTTCGGCTCTTCAGAACTTATGGTGATAACTTTATCTAATAAAAGATAGACTCGTGCATAAGACTAGAAGCTGAAACTC
>NZ_JAUBQW010000269.1:0-2431 GCF_036701485.1 Microcoleus sp. Pol11C3
TTAAGTATGAATGGATTGAGATATCTGCTTATAAGAGTTGGGGAACTTTTGTTACATCTGTGGAAAAAATCCTGAAAGAATTTGGAAAAAACTATGTAATTAATTTTGTCTAGCTACTTAGTAAGTTTAAGTCAGCCCCACATTCGCCCGATAGTCAGAGGAAAAGCCGGAAAAAGCGTAGAGTTTGGAGCCAAACTATCAGCCTGTTGTTTTGAAGGATATGTATTCTTAGACCGGATGAGCTGGGATAACTTTAATGAATCAGGAGACTTACAAGCACAAGTAGAAGCATATCATAGGTTCACAGGATATTATCCAGAATCCGTTCATGCAGATCGCATTTACCGAAATCGGGAAAACCGAGCATGGTGCAAAGAAAAAGGAATTAGAATCAGTGGACCGCCCCTAGGAAGACCGCCAGCAAATGTGAGTAAATCAAAAAAGAGGCAAGCATTGGAAGATGAGAGGATTAGAAATGCAATTGAGGGCAAGTTCGGACAGGGGAAACGAAAATTCTGCCTGAATTTGGTCATGACCAAACTTGACAATGCCTCGCTCTCCAGCCATTGCAATTACTTTTTTAGTAATGAACCTTTCTACCTGGTGGCGCCGGGTTTTTTTTGTGTTTTTATGCCGTTCCGGGAAAACAATCCCTGTTTTTGGAATTAACATAAGGGTCGCTTATATTTCTATCAAATTGAGGCAGGAAAAACTCATCTTAACTCGCCTTGAATAGATCGCTCGCTCCTGTTATGGGGCAAGTGATGTATTATTCAGCAAACCCTAGGTACAACCGATGCAATTACATTTGAAACGTTTATCATCCGAAAACTCGTACCAAGAGTAGGGAAAGGTGCTTGTGTAGTGATGGATAATTGTACTATTCATACCGGAGAAGAAGTATAAAAAGCTATCTAAAAAAAAGGCTAAAATTAATATACTTGTCGCCCTATTCGCAGGATTGCTCATAAACGTAAAAATTTATGCTCAAAACTTAAAAATATTTTCCGTTCTATCAAGACGACTAATTATCAAGAGTTAGGAAAAGCGATCGAGTTTGCATTTAATCAAGTTACATCAGAAAATTTTTGGAATTGGCGCAAGTCACTGCTGTTATCGTACCTCATCTTTCTGAGAAATGCTATAGCTAGACTTTTATTAAAATTAAAACAACTGCTTAGTAGTTGAATTCAACAGGTAAAAATTGAAAAAAATTGGATGGGTTGCCAACAGCTAGGATTTGGGATTGAAAATTCTACAAAAATCCGAGGCTTTGAGTCGCCGGAGCCTCCAAAACCTCACATTTCTCCCCTCACTTTTCAAGCTGGTTTCAATCTTTCGAGTACCAACTCAGCGCGCCGCCGTGCAACTTTTTCCCACGTAAATTCCTGTGCCCGCGATCGGGCAGAGTCACTCATCCGAAGCCGCAACTCGGCACAACCAGCTAGCTGTTGCAAGCCCGTCACTAGCGCTTCTTCATCATAGGGCGAAACAATTATGCCATCTTTGCCATCTCGGGCAATGCTGCCCGCTCCCATAGGGGACGTGAGAACTGGCAAACCGTTAGCCATCGCTTCATAAGTAACCAGCGGACTACCTTCTTCGAGACTGGGAAAGGCAAAAAAAAAAGTCAGCTTCGCGATAAGCAAGGGCAATATCGCTGGTGTAATCCCTATGAATTACATCTGAGTGTGCTAAAATTCTGCTGCAAGTTTCAGCAATTGCTGGCTCCATACTTCCACAAAGCATTAGTCTGCCTTTAATTCCCGCTTTTTCCCAAGCCCGCAACAGCAAATGAGCTCCTTTTCTGACGCAAACGCTGCCCACAAACAAAACAGTAATCGTGTCTGATAGTGGCTTGTCGCTCAAAAAATGCGGGAAGCACTTGGGAGACCACCCGTAACTGGTAAGGATCAGTTTATGTTCGGGAACTCCCGCTCCCATAAAAGATTTTTTGACCTCGGGACTCGGACAAAAAATGAAATCAGCCAAACTAATTTCTTCATCTTCTTGCTGAATCATATCAGCAGTAATTTTGTGTTGGGGAGCGACTCCCAAGCGGCTGTAAGCATCATCAATAATAAATTTTGCCTGCTTTGTATAGCAGTTGATGTGGTGCAAAAAAATCGGTTTGCTCTGCTGCTTCACTTTCCTAAAGATTTCGATAGAAGTGTTAGGCCACAAGTAAATTGCATCAAAATCCTTGACATCTCTGAGGAAACGCTTTTCTGTAAAATCTCTATGCCCGTCAGCGATTCGGTAATACAGCCATTTGAGGTATCTGGGTACAGCTTCCACAAAATTCGGTCTGCGACATGACGGAGCGCAATTTGGAACAACCATGCGGACTTGAGAGGTATAAGTTCACGGGGTTAGCCTGGCAGAAGAGAGGGAGAAATCTGACCAGAACGAGCACTCAAAACAGATTCAG
>NZ_JAUBQW010000270.1:0-2430 GCF_036701485.1 Microcoleus sp. Pol11C3
TATCCTTGCTCTTCGCTGTGCTTATCTCAACGGTCAACTTTCAATTTGATGTATTTGCCAAAGTGAGATGCACCCACCGGCGACCGATCCAGATAAATGCGCCGAAAGGACTAAAAAATACGGCTGGGATTATCAGAGATTTATTCCTAATAACGACCCTGTTTTGAAGGTAGACTGCGAGTTTGTAGGAGAAGAGATTTATTTTCAGGATCTGGGGTATGACCACCAAGATTAACTCGATAAAAGGCAAGCCAACACTGAAAATTTACCGCACAGACGGTGCACAGACTGGATGGGAAAAAAGACTCGACGCAATAGGTTCTGGTACTTACTTGCTGCACGAAGAGATGGACTATTCCACAAACCGAACTCTCCCTAAAATTGGCGATCGCTTGGGAGAATCTAAACGTTTCGCAGACGGAGAAATTTACCACCGCCAAAGCGACTGGTTAGTCGCAAAAGTACAGTCCTATCCTGCTGTTGGCGAAGACTGCGACTGGGATGAGATCGTACTTTCCTACTGTCAGTTTGAGCCAAGAGAGTCTAAGTGGGAGAGAGTCGCTACTTTGGAGGAAATTGTAGCGCAACAAGTAGCTAAAGATAGGGGTTTGGAGGTAGTTAAGAGTTGAGCGATCGCACTTTAAAACCTCGATTGCTAGAATTGACAGAATGCTGCGAACAAGGGAGGAGAAGAAGTGCGATCGTAATTATTAGGGGTGTTTGCCCAAAGGCGATCGCTTGCTAAAACCCAAAGAATTTAGTAATCAATGGCAGTAGATTATTACAGAATTCTAGTAGTTTTGTCGCTTGTGGTACACCTTTCATAATTCGTGCGAGCATCCTGTCTGCCTTTTTGGCTTTATTTTTCATTTCTGCATCATTAGGATTTTTAGCAGCTTCAGCTAAGGCTTTTACTTGTTCTAAAGCATCCTCCCTGTCGTCTTCACTTAAATTTTGGTCTGCTTTAATTTCTGCTTGGAGTTGGGTGAGTAACTCTTTGATTCCGGGTTTATCAGGTTCAGAGGATGAAGGTAACTCGTTTATAGCGAAGGAAACATTTCCTCCAACATAACTTGATGAATCCCCTTCAACCTTACCTGCGGTAACAGGACCTCCAACACTTCCTCCGATCTGAATACCTTGTTTATCTTCCATTATTCCCTCCTAATTTGATTTATCTTTGGATGACACTTTTATTTTTAGTCGTTTCGAGAGACATTTCCTCTAACTTGACTTGATGAACTGCCTCCAATATTACCTGCGGTGACCGAACCTCCAACACTTCCTTCTATTCGGATAGATCTATCTTCTGTATGGATTACATAAGTACCTTCTGCATTACTTTCCATGAAGTTGTATAAGACTGAAACTACTTTTTCTAAACCTGGCATATCGCTAGTAATAAATACTGGCGCAGGAGAACCTGAATTAAGGTATAATTTAAGACCATACTTTTTGGGTTGTGAAGTGTTTGCATAAAATGCACCTATTGCTGCTAAAACAAATATTATTCCCCAAAATCTCCACTCAGGAATATTTGCACAAAAAAGTCCAATTACAAACAATACTAAAATAAATTGTATGGGAAATAGATTAGTGTTTCTAACAGGAGCTAACCCAAAACGTGTGACGTTACGAAACTGATAGACATCAGAATCAAATCTAACTGTTTGCTTAGTAATTTCTATCCTGGTATTCCTGAGCGGTCTGTCATTATCATCTTTGGGCAATAAGTTATTTGCAGCCATAATTACTCCTTTCCAAGGAACAGCGAAGTTACCAATTAGCAAGCATATATCTTAGACTTTATTCAATCAGGTTTTTAAGACTGCTGGTGGGTGTTATTGGCATTGACATCGGTGTGTGTTTAGAGATATAATAGCAAATTTATATGGGCTGCAAAGTAATAAAAAGTAATATTAAGCGTCTGTTGCGGTACAATCTATACTAAGCCTACCTTAACGATCCGCTAGTAAGGGACTTTAACACATGACTGTTGACGAAGCTCTAACGATCGCAGAAACAGCCCTCAACTATGATCGCCTCAACAAAATTCAAGAGATAGTGTTTCGTCAATCCTGGGAAGGACAGTCTTATAAAGAAATTGCAGCCAGCACTGAATATGAATATGATCATATCAAAGATGCTGGTGCTAAACTATGGAAACTACTTTCAACAGCACTCGAAGAAAAAGTTAAAAAAGATAATCTCAAATCAGTCTTAAAGCGATATTTACGGCGGAGTCAAGTGAATCTACAGCGAAATCTGACGATCGAAGTTAACCTCAGCGGCGCAAATCTCAGCGGTGCCAACCTCAGCGGCGCTAGATTATTCGCAAACTTAAATGAAGCTGATTATAGTCATTTCAAATAAGTATGAGACACTATTCATGCACAATAAGCACGAATAATTTCATCAAGAGATGTGCCA
>NZ_JAUBQW010000045.1:0-41846 GCF_036701485.1 Microcoleus sp. Pol11C3
TCATCTTTATTTGACGATTTTACTAGGTTTTTCATTTTAACTCTTTTGTGACACATTCGCAAAAGTGAGATGCACCCCGTCTAGTTTGTGATTTGCACCGTTCATGATGAATTTGACGTTGGTGGCGATCGCACAAAATTTACCAATAATTAATTGGTCGTTTCCGTAGTTATAAAGTACATTTTTTTCAAAGTTTTCTGGATCTATTGGATCGTCGTAATATGAGTAATCGCCGACGATAATGTTGGGGGATTTAATAAAGTTTTTGATGAAGCATACGCGCCACTGATCGGCCATCGGATAAGGTCGGTTTGGATCGGGCCCAATTTCTGTCATTAGTTTCAATCCTTATTTGTTAAGTTGCTGGATTAATGTATAGCAATCCTTGCAGGAGTCGTAAATTTTTTACCCCACCCCAACCCTCCCCGCGGCTTCGGGGAGGGAGTAAGAAATTCACAAATGATTTAGGATTGCTATAGTGTTAATTCGAGTTAGGTTTGCTTTGGTTTCTATAACATTGAGTAGTATAGTTTGTCAAGGGCGGGCGAGAAATTTTGGATTGATCGCTCTGCAAGAAATGAGACAAAATGGTCAAAGCCAACATCCATCCGCGTTCCGAAGCGGTTAAAAATCCCAAATTAATATTAAAAAAGCGATCGCATTGAGATAATTTATGAGAGTACGAACCTACGAAATCGGTGATACCCAACAAATTGTAAAACTGTTTTACGACACCGTACACCAAGTAAACATCCGCGATTACACACAAGCACAAGTAAATGCTTGGGCTCCAGCAGATATCGATATCGAAAGTTGGACTAAAAGTTTAAGCAGTAAATTTACTTTTGTAGCAGAAGAGGGTGATAAAATTGCAGGTTTTGGGGAATTAGAAGCAAGCGGCCATATCGATCGCTTTTACTGCCATCAAGATTTTCAAAGAAAAGGAGTCGGCAGGCTAATTTTAAAAGAAATTGAGTCAAAAGCCCAAGACTTAGGAATTAAAAAGTTATTTACCGAAGCCAGTATTACAGCTCGACCTTTTTTTGAAAGCCAGGGATTTATTGTGATTAGAAAACAAGAAGTAGAACGCAGAGGACAAAAACTCATCAACTTTGCCATGGAAAAAAATATATAAACAACGATTTGTGTAAAATTAGATCGAAGAGTTTTACGGAGGAGTTGCGATGGTGACGGAAGCTACAAATGTGGTGGGCGGAAAGTTAGAGACTTGCTGCACGTCGCCGATGACGGGCTATTATCGAGACGGCAAATGCAATACAGGTGGTGGCGACTTTGGGGCTCACACTGTTTGTGCTCAACTGACAGAAGAGTTTTTGCAATTCACTACATCGAACGGAAATGATTTGAGCACTCCGGTTCCCGAATTTAATTTCCCCGGTTTGAAGCCTGGGGATTGCTGGTGCTTGTGTGCGTCTCGCTGGAAGGAAGCAATGGATGCAGGAGTTGCGCCGCCTGTGGTTTTGGCTGCGACTCACGCCTTGACTTTGGAATACGTTTCTTTGGATGAATTGAAGCAGCACGCTGCTGATTTGTAGGAGGATGTTGCTGTGCGATCGCTTTTAGTCAATAAGGGCGATCGGGTTTTTCTGATGAATAGCAAATTAATTAAAGATTGTAAAGGTTTAATGTCGCTGATTTTCTTGTCAATGAGGTAGAGTCACGCGAGACTCGAAAGTTTCTGATTAGCCGTATCGCACTCAGTAGTCTCAGCTCGCTCGAACAGAACCTCAACATTATGTTTAGCTTCAGGACTTAAATCAGCTTTTTGGCGACACCAATCGGCAAATGTTGGTGCCATGTTTCCCGATCGCGTTTCTGCTGCTGCTTTCGCAGACAGTCCATTTCCATATAATGCTAGGATGGCACAACAAGTAAGTGCGATCGACTTTGGTAACTTCATGTGTTTCTGTGCAACTATGAGTGTCATAATCTTGTACCTCTAATTTCCCCAACAGTAAAGTTTGAGCATTTAATTTCAGGGTTCCCAATTACAGATAGACTCTGGTTTGAGAGGGCAAGTTTTGGGAGCGATTAGATTTCCAGTGAGGACGAGCGAAGTTAGGTTAGTCAAAGATTCTAGCGGTTTGGTATCGCTGATTTTATTGTTTCTGAGGACGAGTACCCTTAGGTTAGTCAAGGATTCTAGCGGTTTGATGTCGCTGATTTTATTGTTTTCGAGGACGAGTACACTTAGGTTAGTCAAGGATTCTAACGGTTTGATATCGCTGATTTTATTGTTTTCGAGGTAGAGTACACTTAGGTTAGTCAAGGATTCTAACGGTTTGATATCGCTGATTTTATTGTTTTCGAGGGAGAGCACATACAGGTTAGTCAAGGATTCTAGCGGTTTGATGTCGCTGATTTTATTGTTTTCGAGGTAGAGCTTAGTCAGTTTAGTCAAGGATTGTAGCGGTTTGATGTCGCTGATTTTATTGTTGTTGAGCCCGATCTCAGTCAGGTTAGTCAAGGATTCTAGCGGTTTGATGTCGCTGATTTTATTGTTGCTGAGGTAGAGCGAATTCAGGTTAGTCAAGGATTGTAGCGGTTTGATGTCGCTGATTTGATTGTCGCCGAGGTAGAGCGAATTCAGGTTAATCAAGGATTGTAGCGGTTTGATGTCGCTGATTTGATTGTAGTCGAGGAAGAGCTCCGTCAGGTTAGTCAAGGATTCTAGCGGTTTGATGTCACTGATTTGATGGTCGCGGAGGACGAGTGCCCGGAGACTCGAAAGTGTCTGATTAGCCGCCTCGCACTCAGTAGTCCCTGCTTGCTGCAACAGCACCTCAACAGTATGTTTAGCTTCAGGACTCAAATCAGCTTTTTGGCGACACCAATCGGCAAATGTTCGTCCAGTTTTTTTCGGTGGCGTTTCAGAGATTAACGCGGAAGGTCTATTGTTTCCCGGTTGCGAATTGGAAATTAACTCGGAAAGTCTATTTCCACATGATGCTAAGACGATCGCACAACCAGTAAGTGCGATCGACTTTGGTAACTTCATGTGTTTCTGTGCCACTATGAGTGTCATAATCTTGTACCTCTAATTTTTCCAACTCTATACAACAAAGACACTGCCTTACCGTGTCCCTGCAAAACATATATTAAAAACTCTCTGAATCACCTCACTCTGGCAACTTATACTAATTTCTCGGTGTGTCAGTTTGCATGATATTCTGTGTCCAGCGAGGATATTTCCATGACCAGCACCCTACGCAACTAATTAATATTAATTCCCACCAAATCTGCCACAACTTTCTCCAATCCAGCTATCACCTTCGTCGTCCGTTCCCAATCAACCTTATCGGGTGTATCTTGCGCCGTGTGATAGTAAGGATAGCGATAGGGAGCAGTATCGGTCACCATCAGCCCTGGATAACCATGTTGCCAAAAAGACCATTGATCTGACCAACCCACACCAGGAATGCCACCCGGAATTGCTGCACCTTCCGAGGGAAATTCAGCATGGCGGCGGAAAGATGCGATCGCCTCTCTAACCAGTTTACTTGAGGATGTATTGCCAATAAATCCGATAAAATTTCCCGATGTAGGATAAAAAAGGTTTAATGGTGCTGGATATTTCTGGCTGTTTTTGGCATCAGAGTAATAACCAATTGTTTCTAAACTGAGCATCGAAACAATTTTTTCATTACGCTCTCTGCATCTTTTCGCATAAACCAAACTCCCCATATCAGCCGTCCAGAAAAAAGGCGGTTCCTCATTCGCAAACTCAACAAAACGCACAGTTTTTTCAGGCTTTTTACCTGCAAACATTCTCGCTAAAGCCAGCACTCCCCCCGCCCCAGTTGCGTTATCATTTGCCCCTGGACTCCCCACCACAGAATCATAATGTGCCCCAATTACAACGATTTCATCTGCCTTTTTTCCGCCGGGAATCTCCACTTCTATGTTATAATAAAATTTATCATCAATTTTATATCCTTGTCGTTCAACTTTATAGCCAGCAGCTTGAAAAGATGCTTCGAGAAAGTCAGCGGCTTCTCCAAGTTTTTGATATTGTATAAAGTTGCGCTCTCCGATTTCACCAGAGAGCTTTTCCACATCGCGCTGTAAAGCATCTCGGAGCGAGATTTCCTGTGCTGTTAAAGGAGGAATTGTCCCGCTGTAGCTTTTCCCGGGCATTGCAATCATACTCAACCATATCCCACTAATCAGGCTAATTAAGATTGTACTAAGGATACCCAGTCTAATTAACGTTCCGCGATTCCATAATTCGATTTTTCCCAAGTGCATTTGTTTTCTATCTTTTGCTATCCTTGAGTAGCAGGGTGCGTCAGTTAGCGTTATTTTTTCAAAAGTTTCACAGCTTTTGACTGACGCACCCTACAAGTTTACACATCTGGTAACTTATACTGCCCCACAATCCGCTTAGCATATTCCGGCACATGAGCCTCTAATTTCTCCGGGTAATTGCGCTTCACGTACAGATAATTGCGAGTGAAATGAGAATCAATCGAAAACCGAGCATATTCCAAACCCTTCGGCCCAATTCTCTCAATAAAAACTCCCATTAACTTCGCCGCCCACATTGGCAAAGTTACCCCTTTTTCATAAGCCGGAATGCTTTGCTGAACCGCTTCTTTTCTGTTTCCTTGAGACATCACCGGCTGAGTATTTAACTGATCCGTTACTAAATCTAACATCTCTTGCCCGGTGTCATTTCGCACCACAATCCACTGCCAACCAAAAGGTGCTCCCATGTAGCCCACAACTAAATCTGCTAAAGAATTCACATAATCAAAACAGCTCAAACAAGAAGGAGCAAAAACATCTTTCAATTCCTTAGTATTCAGCCCGAAAAACGGCACTTTTTCTTCCGAACCATCTTCGTGTTTGAAGTGAACGTTAAAGTCTTGCATAAACTCGTAAGAAACCACTGTTTCAGGAGAGCGGCTAGTCGTGTCTAGGAATTTCTGCAAGCCTGCACGGCTGACATTATCCACGCAGGGAGTTCCCAAAACATAAAGCTTTTCTAAACCAAGTTTTTTCTCGACTGTTCGCAAGGCTTGAATTTGACAGCCGACGCCAATTACTAACAGCCGCTTCATCCCAGATTGTTCGATTTGTTCTAATACTGAAAGATTGGGAGAGAGTGTTGGTTTGTTGACTTTTGCTGCCAGAATCTCGGCGCGATTTCTAGCAATAATCGGCATCGGTTGAAAGCGGTCTTCCTTAGTATTTTGGACGCAAACAACGCCTTCTACAATTCCTTTTTCGAGCATTTCAATGGCAATTGTGCTGACGATTCCCGTCCACTGAGCGCCCTCGATCGGCTCTTTTTTCCGAGCCGCCATCATGTTTTGACTGACTCCGAAATACCAATCGTCGGGATTGTCGAGATTGCGCGATCGCCCGTGAATCTCTTCTTCTAATTCTGCGATATGCTGTGTTAAGAAAGCACAAGATTCCTTGACATAGTGGATGTAATATGTATCGCACAAACCGCACTCGCTGCAAAGTTCTTTAGCGGGGCGGCGGCTACCCGGTTTGAGGGCTTTGGATTTTTGGTGCTTAGTAGAATCTGTTGCGGTCATCTAAATTGCTAATTTTATCGAGATATGGCTTTTGTTAGGATATCACAGCAATTCCAATTATTAAGTAGTCGCTCTAATTAAACGTAAAACTTTGTTTGGTATTCACAAACCCGTCAGGGCGATATCTCTTGGCACTGCCCCTACAGAAACCGGGTTTTTAGGCGTTATATTTTTGGGGATGAATATCCTTACTTTTTTAGTTTGCCCAGGCGGATTTTGCTTGTGTAGGAGTGAATTCTCTTCACCCGAGATTATTAGTATAGATCCGGATTGAGCGGGCGATCGCCCGAATAAACTGCCAAATAAAGCTATAAAAAAAATGGTAAAATGGTTTGTGACAACAGCCGTCGCTAGCATCACGATCAATCTCGCAATTTCGAGCTTAGGATTTGCTGCTTTAGTTCGCCCCGTTGCCGGTATGAATCAAACTGTTGTCGCTTTAGAAAGAATGCTGAGCGCGACACAAAAGCCGACGGCGATCGACTATTCGCGCCTAGGGATTGGCGGCGTTCGGTTGGGGATGTCTGTAGAAGAGGCCAAACGTAAGTTGGGAAAACCGCAGCGCGACGAAACTAAACCTGCTGGGCATGGCCTAGGCGACAAGATTCGCACGCTAACCTACTCAGCATTGACGGTAGCAGCATGGGAGGGAAAAGTTTATTTAATTTATACTACCAATCCCAAGTTTCTGACAATTGATGGTGTGAAGCTAGGAGATAACAGCCAAAAAGTTGTTAAAACTTACGGTTACGGGTCGCAATCAGTGCAGGGTGGAGTGACTCGGTTGACTTACAGCAATGACCAAAAGGCTTCTAATTTGATTGTGGAACTTAAGGGCGATCGCGTGCAAAAAATTCTTGTGAGCACGCAGCTAAACTGAAATATTAAACAACAGTGCAAAAGTCCCGGTTCACAAGTTCGTGGTAAGGACTTTATTCCTTATTTATTAGGATTTTAGCCTTTCTGTGAGTTGACTGGAGGGCTTTTTCCTCATGTGCGTGAAGCGTAGCTATCCCGTAGGGAATCGCCCCCGTCTCGTTAATCCTCTTCATCATCATCCGACAATTTTGTCATTTCCTCAGCAATTAGTGTCTGAAAATCCTCTCCGTAGCGAATGTTGAGATGGATTGCAGAGAGGAAGGAACTCTGCTAGAATTTCAGCTTTTTGTCGATCGCTCAAATCAGGTAACTGAAGTTGATGGATTAATATCAAATCCGCGCTTCATCGGAATTATTCATCTCTCTGTTCTCTTCCTCTGCGTTCTCTGCGTACTCTGCGGTTTAATCATTGCAATGCAACCGGAATTGATACAAAGTAATAAGATTTTGACACTCAGTACCCACTTTTTCAATTAACCTACTCAGCGTAGAATTAGTTACAGAAATTGTCCGCTCGCTAACTTACATCTTTACTTATCCAATTCTCAGTCCGCTAGGAGTGGACGAAAGTTGGTTGGCGGTTTCAACCGCCGAGCTCGGATTTTGGATCGCACCCATAAAAAAGTAGGCGTTGCTGATTTACGGTATGAAAGACTAAATCTGCAAATCATAGAAACCAGTATCAACAAAGCTTCTGAATTTTCAACTTATTTTTTTCATACCCTGATTAAGCAACGCCAAAAAGTAGAGGTGCGATCGCTCGCATCTCTACTACAAAAATTCTAAATAAGGTGCACATTGTGCACCCTACCAATTAGCTGTTTTGGGGAACAGGAGCACTCGGTGCTCCAGAAAAAGTCGGCGCGACAGAATTACTTGGCGCACCTGTCTTAGCCCGCTTCTTGATCAAGATTGGCTTAACGCTGTTTTCTCCACCAATCGGGGGATCTTCTTGTTGAGCGTAATCAGCGCCCATCCAAGCAGGACGGCTTTGATCGAAAGCCATTTGCAAAGCAGCAGCGGCGATCGCATGGGAGTCGTACTCCTCGGATAACTGAGACACCAGAGGCAAGAAAGATGCCATCCGTTCGCCAGCCAAAGCTTCGCGAACTTTACCCTGCATTTTTTCCAACTGACGTGCTTCAATTTGCGCCCGTGTCGGAATGTTTCGCACCGTCAAGCTCGAGCGCACGTGGCGTTCAATCAAACGCAGTTTGCGGCGATCGACAGGTTGAATCAGCGTAATTGCCGTTCCTTCGCGACCAGCCCGGCCCGTGCGTCCGATCCGGTGAACGTAGCTTTCCACACTGTCGGGCAAATCGTAGTTAATCACGTGAGTCAAGTGATCCACGTCCAAACCCCGGGCCGCAATATCAGTCGCCACTACCCAGCGCACCTGACATTGGCGGAACCGATGCAGCAAGCGTTCCCGCTGTGCCTGATTCAAATTACCGTGATACTCATCAACGCTGTGACCTGCTGCTTGCAGTTGGCTGGTGAGTTCTGCAGCCGACTGCCGAGTCCGCACAAAAATCAGTGCAGATTCCGGGTCTTCCATTTCTAAAATTGGCTGTAGGGCTCTTGCCTTCGACCAGCCGCGGGGAATCATGTACACGCCTTGGCTGATGCGCTTCGGCGTTGCTTTTGGCTGTTCTACGGTGACGTTGACTGGGTTACGCAAATGTCGCGACACCAATTTCCGAATGGAAGCTTCCATCGTCGCCGAGAAAAATGCCGTTTGACGTTCTTTTGGTGCAGCATCCAAGATTTTTTCCACATCTTGGATAAAGCCCATGCTCAGCATTTCGTCAGCTTCATCCAAAACCAGCCATTGTACCTTGTCTAGTTTGAGGCTGCCACGGCTCAGCATATCCAATATGCGTCCGGGTGTACCGACAACGATGTGAACGCCGCGCTTCAAACGCTGCATTTGACGATCGATCGATTGACCGCCGTACACTGTCAGAACTTGGAGAGAGCGACCCACTTTTACCGGGCCATCGCTGCTGATGCCGCTCAAATCACGGATGGCTTCAGTTACTTGCATCGCCAATTCGCGAGTCGGCGTCAGCACCAGTGCTTGCACCGCAGTTACATCTAAATCAATCCGCTCCAAGATGGGCAACGAGAATGCTGCCGTTTTGCCTGTCCCTGTTTGGGCTTGGCCCACAACGTCGCGACCTGCTAACAGGTGCGGAATTGCTTGTACTTGGATGGGAGTAGGTTCTGTAAAGCCTAGTGTTTCCAGATGGAGAACGAGTTCTTCCGAAAGACCTAAGCCTTCAAACAATAAATTCATTAATGCTCCTAATAACGAGTCTTAGCCTTCTAAGTTGCCCAACTCGGATGCGGATTTCTGCTTTAGGGCAGGAACTCATAAGAGTTCTTTATGGTGCTGCGCCTGCGCGCACCTTCTTAAATAGCAATCGAGTATAGGGCAGCTCCGTCGATGGTGACTAAAT
The DNA here is from genome assembly GCF_036701485.1 of Microcoleus sp. Pol11C3. Taxonomy (NCBI): domain Bacteria; kingdom Bacillati; phylum Cyanobacteriota; class Cyanophyceae; order Oscillatoriales; family Microcoleaceae; genus Microcoleus; species Microcoleus sp. Pol11C3. The sequence goes on from NZ_JAUBQW010000045.1 coordinate 8,912, forward strand.
TTACCAATTCGACAGCCGTCTTTGATTTTGTGACATCACCGATACCAACCGCCAGGGGTCGGGTTATAGGCTTCCAACATTCTTAAAACAGGACATTGGACTTCCTTTGAGGTACTTGCAAGCTTTTCCTCTTAGGCATTTTATAGTGAGGATCATGACCAGCCCCACTTCACTACATAGTAGTAACAGGTTGTTTGGTTCAGGCGCTATCCCGCAATCCGTCGCCTGCGGGATTGAGCAGGGGATGCAGCGACCGTTACCGCCTATCCATCTCAACACTCTTTCGGGATACCGTTGTGGTGTAGGGCGGACGGCGAAGCAATCTCAAATTCTCCCCGCTTATTTCTGGCTTGTTACTATCATAACTCTTTACATTCAGAAACAAAACATTAAATTCGTTAAAATTTTCCGATGTTCTGTAGAGATTACCGCACCCCGACGGGGAGCGTCGATTGTCAGAGAGGCTACTAAAGGTTTATAACCCCTTTACTACACATCTTTGCACAATCTTGTACAAACCGTTACTTTTGCTGCACAATCCGCTAATCATTTTTGGCTGGTGTCCGGTTTTTGTTCGCCACACCGCCGATCGCGACAGTTCCAGCAACACTTACAACTTGACCGTAGAGGTCGTAGACATCTGCACCCGTAATTTTCACAGATACGATCGAACCCAGTCGTGCTTCTCCTGTCACATAGACGAGTCCATCTACTTCTGGGGAAAACCGAGCGGATCTACCAATCAACTCACCTGTCTCTGGTTGTTCTTGTTCTATCAGGACATCAACTACCTGACCGACAGATTCTTGATTCTTCTTCAATGATATAGGTTGTTGTGCCGCCATTACCGAATTGCGCCGCATTTCCATTATTTCTGCAGGTATTTGCTGAGGCAAGCTAAAGGCTGGGGTTCCTTCTTCTGGCGAAAATACGAAAACTCCTACGTGATCGAATTCGTGGCGCTTGACAAATTCCAGCAAGTGTGCTGCGTGTTCGTCGGTTTCGCCGGGGAAGCCGACAATAAAAGTTGTTCGCATCACAGCGCCGGGAAGTGATGCTTTGAGCCGATCAACTATAGTATCATTGATCCCGGCTTGAAAAGGTCGATTCATCGCCCGCAAAATTTCCGGGTGCGAGTGTTGCAGGGGTAAATCCAAATACGGCAAAACGTTGGGCGTTTCGCGGATGGCTGCGACAACTTGCGGAGTCAAACCTGTAGGATAGGCGTAGTGCATCCGAATCCAAGGTACATCTACTTCACCCAAAGCCCGAAGCAGTTCGGCTAGTTTCGGTTCGCCATAAATATCTTTGCCGTAGTTGGTGGTAATTTGAGAAATTAAGATAATTTCCTTTACCCCTTCGGATGCTAATTGCTTAGCTTCGGCGACGATAGATTCGATCGTGCGCGATCTTTGATTTCCGCGCAAGTGCGGGATAATGCAAAATGCACAGCGATAGTCGCAGCCTTCTGCTATTCGCAGATAAGCGACACCTTCCGATGTGGTGCGGTAGCGGGGAGTAGTTTCGTCAGCGATGTAAGTAGGTTCTGAAGAGACGAGGGAAACTCGATCGCCCTTTTCGACCTGCTGCATAACATCGACGATTTTATGATAGTCGCCCGTGCCGACAATGGCGACTGCTTCGGGCAATTCGTCCAGCAATTCTTGTTTAAAATGCTGTGCCATGCAGCCAGTGATGACTACTTTTTTATTAGCTTCTGCCAATTCTACCAAGGTGCGGACTGACTCTTCTCGCGCCGCTTGGATAAAACTACAAGTATTAACGACGACGTAATCGGCTAATTCTTCATTAGAATCCACTTGATAGCCCGCTTGAGCCAGCAAGCCAATCATGTGTTCGGTATCGATGCGATTTTTTTCGCAGCCGAGGTGAGTAAATGCGATCGTTGGCTTCGTTGCCATGCAGTAATAGTTAGTGTTGCGCTATTTCTAAGAACGTTTTATGATATCACACAATTAAAAAAATTGCAATGTGTATGTGGAAGCTCTGGACTGTTGTGGTGTCCGCAGTTGTTGTGTGATATTTGTGCGATCGTGGGCGAGATGAGAATTTTTAGGCTTTGTGCGATCGTACTTTCCCGCTTTTTCGCTGCCAGATTTTGACCCAATTGTCAGGTTTTGGTGTCGTCGGAAGGCTTCGACAATCTTACGCCCTTAGCATAATTTCGACTTGCTAGTTCGGCAAGCCAGCAAGAAAAATCTTCTCTGCTGTTAAGCTCAATTCTGGAAAAGCCAGCGACTCAACAGTCTCGCTTCCCCTAAACTGTTTTACCTGATACTCCCCATCTACTAGCTGGTAAATCGAGAGAGTGGGTTGTTTGGGATTGCCGATAAACTTGCGACCGCCTAAACCAAGATAGTCTACAATCCAGTATTCGGGAATGCCCATTTCTTCGTAGTCGGAAGCTTTGAAAAAATAATCATCCCGCCAGTTCGTACTGACCACCTCTACAGCCAGTCGCACCGAAGCCCCCATCGTGATGACTGATTCTTTTTTCCAGCGCGGTTCGCTTGCAAGTGCGCTTCGGTCTAGGACTATTACGTCTGGCTGATAACCAGCCTCGTTACGGGAAAGCTTGAGTAGGCAGTCACCTGGAATTGAGTAGGATAATTCACGACGGTCAATTTCAACTGCTAGTTTTGAGCTTATAAAACCCGTAACTTCCGAATGGTCGCCGGTTCCTAAAGGCATTTCAACAATTACTCCATTGTGTAGTTCGTACTTATGGACAGAGTTCTCTGGATACCAGGCAACGAACTCATCAAACGTGATTGTTTTCGATATGGTTTGGATCATGTTGTGGTTTCCTCTGTCTGGTGATTAGTATGCGAAAAGCTAGAAGATGACACAAGTCTTTTTGATAAAATATCAAAAAGACTTGACATAGGAAGTGAAGTTTGCTATATTATGTGACCCACAATGTCAAAATACCGATCGCGCCGATCAACTGAATCTGAAATTAGTATCTGGGCGATCGACCGTTGTGAGCGATCGTCCTCAAGAAATCAAATGGGTTCTATAATCTTGATTTTATCGTACTTTTAAATTAGGCTGGAAATACCAAAGATAAATCCAGAGACAATTCGGGAAAACCCGGAATTAGAACAGTCTCATTTTGCAGAACAACTCGTTTGACTCGATAATTGAAATCACCTTGTCTTTTTTGATAAGGTTCGCTGTGAATTTCCAGTTGATTATCAACCAAATTAAATATCCAATAATTAGCAATTCCAGATTCAGCATAGAGAGATAACTTAGTTTTCTGGTCGTACTTTAAAGTAGAATCAGAAACCTCAATTACCAACAAGATATCCGCAGGCTCCGGGTGAGAAGATAAATAATTATCAGAGCGATTTCGGGCGATAACAACATCTGGTTCTGGTTCGCTATCAGTAGCAGACAAAATAATCGGCTCTTGTACGCGCAAGCGAGCGCGTCTTGCCAGTAAAATGACTAACTCCTCAAGTAAAAGACTGTTACAAACAGAGTGAAGCCTACCTTTAGCAGCCATATTTATAATTTCTCCGCGAATCAATTCTACTCGGTCATCAGGGCCGAAAAATCCCAGTTCTCCCAAACGGTGATATTCTTGGAGCGAGAATCGTTTAGCAGTTACAACAGTCATCGCTTTTGTTACCTACAGGTGCTAAAAGTACGCAATTAAATCAAATTTATACCCTCTCAAGAACAGGCAAGATGCCTGTTCCACAAAGATTTAATTTGTTTCAAGAACAGGCAAGATGCCTGTTCCACAAAGATTGTATTTCTTGTAGGAAGTAGCGGTTGGGCATCCTGCCTGCCCATAAAAGGTTTTTCAATAATACATCAAGCCCGATCGCCCGACAGCACCTCAACAGCAGCAGACACAGGCAATTTATCGTAAGAATTTCCGCCCAAACCATTAACTTGACGCATCAAAGTGCCCATTTCCAAAGCACTCATCGCATAATTCCAGCCCAAATTGCTTTTAATTCCAGCCCTTTCCAAAGCTTGCTGCATCGTGTCAGTCGTCACCACCCCAAAAATCACCGGCACCCCACTTTGAAAAGCAGCCGCAGCAATTCCCTTAGAAACCTCACCAGCTACAAAATCGAAATGAGGAGTTTGGCCTCGAATTACCGCGCCCAGACAAATTACCGCATCGTAGCGGCGAGAAAGAGCAGCTTGACGAGCAATCAAAGGAATCTCAAAACATCCCGGAACCCAAAAAAAGTCCACCTGAGAGCCATGAGGATCAATATCAACCCCGTGGCGTTTCAAACAATCTTGACATCCCTCCAAAAGTTTGTTGACTACCAAATCGTTAAAACGACCGATGACAATAGCAAACCGCAAAGATTCCGTTTGAGTAAAAGTTCCCTCGTAAACAGTCATAGTGTTCTAGTTTAGATTTGAGGTTTTAGATTTTAGATTTTTGTTTGTGAGAAGGCAAAAGTCAGAAAGTAGCAGCATCTCATCTGAATCTCAAGTGCAAAAACATACAGTGTCGCGCGGTCTAGAAAAATCCTAGCTTCTGCCGAATGCCTTTCAATCGCTGGTGAATGCCTTCAGCCTTCTATCTTTTACCTTCTTTATTCGAGAGAGTTGGGTGAAATTAAACGACTAAAAAGTTCAATACGCCCACTGCAATAACCAGCAAAAACCAGAGACCCGATCCGACATAAATCAGGGATTTAGACTGATTCCAGTTTTGGGGAGAGGCATAAGCCACTGGCACGCCAACGACCATCACAAAAGACAGCAGTACCAGACCCAGTAAAACCACTTGAAACAGAATTGATAACATCTTTTCTCCTTTCGATATAACCGTGCGTTGATCAGAAATAGTTTTCCAGAACCGAAAAAAATATTCCAAATTCTAGTTTTTGACAGTTTCCCGATAGTCGATCGAGAGATTGTCGGTTGATTGATACGAAAGAACCCCTGCAAATTCGGGCGTTGCGCGAACAGGCGTCAGCGGCTCTTGAGATTTTGATCAATTTTATCATTGTTCGCTACACGACAGAAAACGGGAAAGGTTAAGTTAAAGCCCGATCGACACATCCGGTTTCAGAGGGCGAGAAATTGCTACTGTTTGAGTTAGAGATGCGGGATTTTCGGCTATGGACTTAGTTTTGTGCCACACAACAGCAGATTTTGACGCCTTGGGAGCGGCGGTGGGACTTTGCGTGCTGCGCCCCGGTAGCCGGATCGTACTGACTGGCGGGTGTCACCCGACGGTGCGGGATTTTTTGGCGCTACACCGCGACGAGTATCCGCTGATTGAACGTCGATCGGTCAATCCGCAACAAATTCGATCGATTACTATAGTTGATGCCTCCCAGCGCGATCGTTTGGGAAAAGCCGCCGAGTGGTTGGATTTGCCACACCTGAGCGAAATAGCTGTTTTCGACCATCACCTACAGGCAGATTTAGACATTCCCGCTACTGTTACCCAAATCGAAGCAGTCGGAGCCACCACTACATTAATTGTCGAAAAGCTCAAAAATCAAGCAGAAAACAGCGACACACGATCCCGCCTTCTACCTTCAGAAGCAACAGTAATGGCCCTCGGCATTCACGTCGATACAGGTTCCCTCACCTTTGAGGGCGCAACGGCGCGAGATGCAATGGCTTTAGCGTGGTTGATGGAACAGGGAGCGAGTTTGCGGGTAATCGCTGAATATGTAGAACCCGGTTTTTCTCCTCAATTGCAAGATTTGCTCAGAGAAGCGCTGAATAATTTGCGATCGGAAACTTTGCACGGTTACAGCGTAGCCTGGGTGCTGTTATCTACTGAATCCTACGTTCCCGGACTTTCTTCGCTGGCTTCTCGCTTGCTCGATTTAACTGAAACCGATGCTCTGCTTTTAGGTAATGTTTATAAATTTGGCGAAAACGACAACAACCGCAACATCGATCCCGAATCGCCAGTTTCCAATCGATTAACTATTATCGGTCGATCGCGCATCGAAGGAACAAACCTCAGCGAATTGTTCAAACCCTTCGGTGGCGGAGGCCACGCCCGCGCAGCATCCCTCGCCACCCGCGATGTTGACCCCTTGCTGACTTTAAATCAGTTAGCTGAAGAACTCAAAGCTCAAATTCCCCACCCTCCGACAGCCCGCGAGTTAATGTCGTCTCCCGTGCGGAGTATTCGCCCGGAAACATCGGTGGGGGAAGCTCACCGTATCCTCCTACGTTACGGACATTCGGGGCTTTCTGTGGTCGATGCGGGCGATCGACTCGCCGGCATTATCTCGCGCCGCGACATAGACATTGCCCTGCACCACGGTTTCAGTCACGCCCCCGTGAAGGGTTACATGACTCCGCAGCTAAAAACGATCGCCCCAGATACCTTGCTGCCGGAAATTGAATCTTTAATGGTGACATACGATATCGGGCGCTTGCCAGTATTGGAAAACGGTCAACTTGTAGGAATTGTGACTCGCACTGACGTGTTGCGGGAATTGCACCAGCAAAAAGCGCGAGACAGGGGAAGTAGTGCAGAATTGTCTTATTGTGCTGTGCCCGAATCGGTTGAGCAGTTGTTGCGATCGCGCATCAGTCCCGAATTATGGCAATTATTGTCGATCGCGGCCAATCTTGCCCAAAACAGCGGCTGGCAACTTTATATTGTGGGTGGAGCCGTCCGGGATTTACTCTTAGCCACGGATGATACACTGGCGCTAACAGATATCGATTTGGTTGTCGATGGAAAGTGCGGTTCCGACGATTCCGGTGCTGGTGTCGAGTTAGCTTCCTCGCTGCAAAAACTTTACCCCGAAGCGCGTTTGGACGTTCACGGTCAATTTCAAACCGCCGCGCTGTTGTGGCACAAAGACTCTGCTTTCGGCTCGCTGTGGGTGGATATCGCTACGGCTCGCACTGAATTTTACCCTTATCCGGCTGCAAATCCTGAAGTTGAAGCGAGTTCAATTCGCCAAGATTTGTACCGCAGGGATTTTACAATTAATGCGCTGGCTGTGCGGTTGGGTATTCCTCGCAGTGGCGAATTGTTAGATTTTTTTTGCGGTTTGCTGGACTTGGAATCGAAGCAAATTCGAGTTTTGCACGCCAATAGTTTTATCGAAGATCCGACGCGAATTTATCGTGCTGTGCGGTTTGCGGTGCGGTTGGGGTTTGAAATTGAGCCGCAGACGGAAGGATACATCCGCAACGCTTTGGCCAGCGGGATATATTACCGAATTCAGGGGGAAAACGGCCGAGCTCCGGCTTTGGAAACTCGGCTCAAAAGCGAATTGAAATACATTTTGCAAGCTCCTTACTGGAAAGTTGCTTTGCAAATGTTGGGAGATTTGCAGGCTTTGCGCTGCATTCATCCTAGTTTGGAGTTGGATCGGGAGTTGTGGCGGCAACTGCGTTTGCTCGATCGGTGTTTGAATGGAAGAAGAAGGAAGAAGGAAGAAGGAAGAAGGAAGAAGGAAGAAGGAAGTTCGGCAACGGATGCTGTAACGGATGTAACGGATGCCAGGAAGAAGGAAGAAGGAAGAAGGAAGAAGGAAGGAGGAAGAGACAAGAAGGAAGAAGGAAGAGACAATTCCCTATTCCCAATTCCCAATTCCCCATTTCCAATTCCCAATTCCCCATTCCCCATTATCAATATTCCCGATTGGCAGATGCGGCTGGAAGTTTTGATAGCTTATTTAGCACCGGAATATCGCGGCAAGGTGGCTGCAAATCTTCAGTTACCCGCTGACAGCATTAAGCGGCTGGAAGTATTGGAAGCCGGAAAGAACCAGTTAGCAGAGAATTTGCCTAAGTGCGAGTTGCCGAGTCAATTGGTGCTGCTGTTGAGAAATTATGAGTTGCCTGTGTTAATTGCGATCACCCTACAAAGTCCGCGAAGTGCACGTCGCCAAATCTGGGAATATCTCACCAAATGGGCGAATGTTGAGTCGCCTTTAAATGGCAACGATTTGAAGGCTTTGGGTTATAAGCCGGGGCCTGGGTTTAAACGAATGTTGGATGATTTGTTGGCGGCGAGGGTGGATGGCGATTTGGGCGATCGGGCGGCTGCTATCTCTTTCTTAGCACAACGTTATCCTCAAACTTAGTAAGGTGCGTCAGCAGCGCGTTATTTTTGATATAATAGATTAGCTAATTGCTGACGCACTCTACTAAAATTTAAGTTTTCAATCCTAAACAGCCTAACCAGGCGATCGCACATTATTGATATTTCGAGAATTAAGGTGAAGAAACATCACGCTCCTGCTTTAATCGCAATTGTCCTTTACAAAACATTTGTTGCTTCCCTCTTGACAGTAACTTCGATTGCTTTGCTTCTTACATTAAAAAATCATCAACTCTTAGAAGATTTTTCGCAATCTTATGTGTTAGAAAGCAAACTAAAAATTATTGAATTTATCTTAGAGAAAGTTCTAATTCTCAACCCTAAAAACTTACTAATTAGCGGACTTGCTGCAGCACTTTATGCAGTCTTAACTGCTGTTGAAGCCTTTGGTTTGTGGTACGAAAAAGACTGGGCAACAATCTTAGTCTTAGTGCTAGTAAGCATCAGTATACCCCCTGAAATATATGAATTAGTTCACGGGGTTACGGTACTTAAGTTAGCGGTATTTATCACAAATGTAGCCATCTTATGGTATTTGCTCCACCATTGGCCGAAGCATGGTAAAGGAGCTTAAAGTTTTGATTATTCAGAGGAAACTCACTTGATTTAATAAATGTCAGTATCTTCAATTTAATAACCATAAAACCGCTTCCAAGTCAAGTAAAAGTTTAAAGATTTACATAAATTGGCTAATTGTAAATATTCGTTAAAGAAGCGAGGGGTTATACCCCCCACGAGTTAAACTCAGATAAATAGATGCACCCTGATGGCTTTCCCGTTCCACAAGAGCGGGATTTTTATTGGAAAGCCGGAGTGTTAAGTTTCACAATACCTACGACAGATAAAATGACGTGGGGATGCCAAGATTAAAGATATAGCAGAGCTAAAGCTAAAACTAGGGAGCAAATCGATCGAACCTCACCCCTAACTCTGCGAAATAACCCAAAGGCGGTAGCATAGTTTGGGAAACGGCATCAACTGAAGATGAACTTAGCGCCAGCAACAGTCCTGCAACAGGGCAAATACAAAATTAACGCGACTTTAGGGATAGGAGGGTTCGGCATCACTTACCGAGCTATCCACACCCATTTAAACCAAACCGTTGTACTCAAAACCCTCAACGAAAGCCTGCGCCAACACCCAGAATCGGCTCAATTTCAGCAGCAGTTTATTGCCGAAGCCCAACGCCTGTCGCGGTGTCAGCATTCCAACATCGTCAGAGTAATCGACTTTTTTGAAGAAGCCGGACAGTCTTTTATCGTAATGGACTACATTCCGGGCCAAACTCTCGCCCAAATAGTCGAAACCGATCAGCCATTGCCAGAAGCCCAGGCTTTGCACTACATTCGGCAAATAGCCTCAGCCGTAAGTACTGTTCACCACAGCGGATTGCTGCACGGAGATATCAAGCCAGAAAATATTATCCGGCGAGCCGATTCTCACCTCGTAATGTTAATAGACTTCGGAATTGCCCGCGGCTTTACCGCCGGCACCAAACAAACCCACACTAACTTGCTCTCCCCCGGGTACGCGCCGATCGAACAATACCTCTATGACGGTAAATGTACACCGGCCACTGACATCTACGCGATCGCAGCCACCCTCTACTACTTACTCTCCGGCGTGGCGCCCGTAGCAGCACCCCTGCGCGATCGCATTCCCCTGGCTTCGTTGCGGCAATTTCAGCCCAACCTCAGCCCAGGAATCGAGCGAGCCATACTTCAGGGACTCGAAATAGACCCCCACAACCGCCCTCAGACAGTCGAAAATTGGCTCACTATGCTGCAAGAAACAGAGCGAGTATTAGTAAAAAGAAAAGGCAAGCAAAGTCTAAGATTGCCCGCACCTCCCCCGCCGCAGTTGACTTTGCTGGCGTTTTTCGTAACGGCTGCAATTGCAGGCTGGATGGGTTTTGACCTGGCTTCGCGCTACAACAGCACGAGTCTCAGCAGCAATCGACCCAAAATTGAATCCTTCCCATCTCTCGAAGATTTGCTCAAATCCCGCGATTTGTCAGGGCCGATGTTCGGACAGCCGTCTGTCGAAAGCAGCCCTCTCTACCCGATCGAACTCAACAAGCGTCCCAAACCCCCCTTAGACACCAGCAACATTCCCAAACAGATCGATCCCTCAGAAACTAGCGCCGAACCTTCTGAGTCCCCAAACCAGGAAACTCCCGCGCCAAAGCCCGAAGCGGAACCGGAGCCATCCCCGACGCCCGAACCCGCAGAGAAGCCTTCTGAGTCCTCCATTCCAGAGCCTCAAACCGAAATTGAGCCAGCTCCCCAACCAGAAGCCGCACCGGTGCCGGAAGTTGCGCCGCTGCCACCCGAACCGCCCGCCGCCCCCGCCCCGCCTGCCCCTGGGAGTGCTAGCGCTGAAACCTTGCCACCCTCGGAATCCCCGTCGCCAGTAATAGCGTCGCCGATCGAGCGATCGCCTGAGTCTGCGATACCGAGCCGCAGTGGCAACAATTCAGATAGTTCGATCGCACCTGATTCACCACCCCCTGTGGCAGAGCCCACAGTGCCTTTTCCCGAACCTGCGACAAATTAGTATGGTTTTTGTTGGTTCAAAGTGCGGACAAATACTTGGTTTTATGAGTCAGCAAATATCTGCTCAGTAATTGAGATAATAAGGCCCTACCGAGCCAACCACTATCTTCCAAAAACTTCCGTCGAATCTAAAAATCCCAACAGTCGCCGTCTGAGTTTATCGAATATTTCCTATTCTTTCTGCAATCCAAATGCCCGCAAAAAAATTCAGGACGGTGTTCTATTTTGATTTAAATTATGTTAAAATATGTGCGGGGCGCTGAGGTGGTGTGATGTCGCGTATTAATACTGCCAAGCTGCAAACATTTTGGTACAAAGCAACCCCAACCTCGAATTTGAGCCAGTGTAAGCGACCCTTTTGGGCTAAGCCGTTGCGCGTTAGACTGTTCTAACTCTCAAGAATCCCATCCCCGACAAGCGGGGTGGGAGTGTCAATTGCCTCAAACTTCCTTCCTTTGGGAGCAAGCATCATCGGGGACAAGCAAGTTATAATTTGTTGCGGAAGCGCACAGAGATTTTTTATGAGTAAACCTCCAGTTCATGCTTTTTTTGTAGGCAGAGCACTTGCCGAAGCACTGTACGAGCAATTAGAAAGCGCAGCAACCAACGCTTTCTCTGAACTCGGCAAATTTGACGCCGAACAAAGAGAACGCCTGCGACAGTTCACCGATCGAGTTGTGGAACGGGCAAATAAAGCTTCGGATGAGGCGATGCAGACCAGAACTGGCACTGCAAGCACCACCACCATTCAAGACATCCATCCTGCAGATTTGCAAGCGACTATTGACGAGCTGCGCGCCGAAGTGGCTCTGGTGCGATCGGAATTACAACGCTACCGCAGCAGTTTGCCCTAGCGCTCGATTAGACCACAACTATTATTTACGACTACGTGAGCGCAGTGCTTTGCGCTCCTGCGCTCCTACCGGCAATCAAAGCAACAACATAAAATAAGCAATTTGGGAACCCAAGTGTCTGCTCTCCTTGATGACTCTGTTAATCGCCAGCGCTCCAGAAAGCTCACTGGCGAAGGCGATGAGCCAAAAACTGCTTCTGGTAAATCTTACAAAAGTAAAGCTTATCGCTGGAATCGCGAAAAATACTCCCGGAAGCGGCGCTTCTTCGACATTTGGGCTTTTGTCTTACTCTGGCTGGCTTCCCTCTGGCTCGACAGCAAAAATTGGAGCTACTGGGGAGGCGTGAGTGAAGAAAAGAAAGTTGCCAGACGCCGCTTTCAAGCTATCTGGGTTCGAGAAACACTCTTGGATTTGGGGCCCACTTTCATTAAAGTTGGGCAGTTATTTTCCACTCGCGCCGATTTGTTCCCGGCAGAGTTTGTCGAGGAACTTTCTAAGCTGCAAGATAAAGTGCCTGCTTTCAGCTACGAGCAGTTAGAGGTAATTGTTGAGCAAGATTTGGGCAAGACAGTTCAAGAACTTTACCATAGCTTTGACCCGGTGCCCCTGGCCGCTGCAAGTCTGGGTCAGGTACACAAAGCTCAACTGCATTCGGGCCCGGAAGTGGTGGTCAAGGTACAGCGACCGGGACTGCGGAAGCTGTTCGAGATCGATTTGCAAATTCTTAAGGGAATTGCCCGCTATTTTCAAAACCATCCTAAGTGGGGCCAAGGCCGAGATTGGATGGGCATTTATGAGGAATGCTGTCGCATTCTGTGGCTGGAAATTGACTATCTCCATGAAGGCCGCAATGCTGATACTTTTCGCCGCAATTTTAGCAACTGTGACTGGGTGCGGGTGCCGAGGGTTTATTGGCGGTACGCGGCTCCGCGAGTGCTGACTTTGGAGTACCTGCCGGGGATTAAAATCAGCCACTACGAAGCTTTGGAAGCGGCCGGTATCGATCGTAAATTAATCGCTCAGTTGGGGGCAAAAGCTTATTTGCGCCAGTTGCTCAACGACGGCTTTTTCCACGCTGACCCACACCCCGGCAACATCGCTGTTAGTGCTGACGGTTGTCTGATTTTCTACGATTTTGGCATGATGGGGCAAATCCAGTCGAACGTGCGCGAAGGACTGATGGAGACGCTTTACGGCATTGCTTCCAAGGATGGACAGCGGATTATGGATTCTCTGATCAATTTGGGAGCTTTGGTGCCTACGGGTGATATGAGTCCGGTGCGCCGCAGCATCCAGTATATGCTGGATAACTTCATGGACAAGCCTTTTGAAAATCAATCGGTGAGCGCGATTACGGACGACCTTTACGATATTGCCTACAACCAACCTTTTCGCTTCCCAGCTACTTTTACTTTTGTAATGCGAGCTTTTTCTACCATCGAAGGGGTGGGCCGAGGCTTAGATCCCGAGTTTAACTTTATGGAGGTGGCACAACCTTTTGCCATGCAGCTTATGACTAATGGAAATGGCCATGATACAAGTAGCAGCATTTTTAACGAAATCGGCCGTCAGGCGGCTCAGGTGAGTTCGAGTGCTTTGGGTTTGCCCCGCCGGATTGAGGAGACTATTGATAAACTCGAACAGGGAGATTTGCGGATTCGCGTCCGTTCTGCAGAAACAGAGCGCTTGCTCCGCCGCATGAGCAGCGCTCAAATGGGCACGAATTATGCTTTGCTGATGAGTGCTTTTACTTTGTCGGCGACAATTTTGTTTGTCAGCAATCAAGTCTGGCCGGCTGTCGCTGTGGCAGTGCTGGCGGCGGGTGCAGGGTTTGCTCTGCTGCGTTTGTTCAAGCGGATCGATCGTTTAGACAGGATGTCATAATTGTGCAATTTGGGATGGGAAATTTCAGGTTTGAGATTTCTCGCCAGCCAAAATTTGACATCGAATGTTAAGTTTTGGCTGGCTGACCACAGATTGCTGAAATTTACAAGATTTACGCGCTGTGAGGCTAAAAACCCGGTTGCTGCCTAGATTTTTCGCCAGCCAAACCTCTAATTTTGGGTAGAAATCCAGTTTTTTTTTTGCAGGTGCTGCTGAATTTACTGGATTTACCGAAATTTTAAGATGGGATTACCATCATACGATCTACAATATGAGGTCAAGGAAGTGCAATTTTTCCAAAACTCGCGATCGCGGGTGGCAGAAATTTCAAGTTCCCTTCGCGATTAAAGTTTTGGAAGAAAAAATTGCACCACTTAAATCAAGCTTTTAAGTTCGATGAGTCCAATCAGGCAATCTATGAAACGCTCTTTCGCAGGTAAGACAGACACAGGGCTAGTTCGTTCAGTAAATCAGGATTCATACTACATTGACTCTGACGGGCGATTTTTCATAGTAGCCGACGGAATGGGAGGACACGCCGGAGGTCAAGAAGCCAGCCGGATTGCGACTCAGGCGATTCAATCTTATTTGCTCGAACATTGGGAAGGGCATGAGGATTCTCCCCTATTGTTGGAAAAGGCTTTGTTGATTGCCAATCAAGCAATTTTGACGGATCAGCTCGACCACCCCGAGCGCGCTGATATGGGGACTACGGCTGTGGTTTTGATGTTTAGGGATGAGGGCAGACCTTGGTGCGCTAATATCGGGGACTCTCGCTTGTATCGACTGCACGGCTCTCGCTTGGAGCAGATTACTGAAGACCAGACTTGGGTGGCTCAGGCTGTGAAAAGGAAGGCCCTAACTCCCGATCAAGCTCGCAGTCATCCTTGGCGTCATGTTTTGTCCCAGTGTTTGGGCCGGGATGATGTGCGGGAGATAGATATTTTGCCGGTGGACGTGCAGCCCGGGGATCGCTTGCTGCTGTGCAGTGACGGCTTGACTGAGGAACTTTCCGATCCTTTGATTGCTTCGCCTCTGAAGTCGATTCGCGCCTGCGAGGGCGCTGCAAATGCTTTGATTCAAGCAGCTAAGGAGAAAGGAGGACGCGATAATATTACTGTGGTGATCGTGACGATCGACCTCAAATAATATTCGATCGCCCGATCGCATCCGACCATCTAAAATCGAAAAATTGAACAATCTAAAATCTAAAATCTAAAATCTAAAATTGAATGACCCGCGTTATCGGTTTGATCAGCGGCACGTCGGTGGATGGCATTGATGCTGCTTTGGTAGATGTGGTCGGTTCCCAAACAGACTTGAAAGTGCAATTGCTGGCCGGCAAGACTTTCTCTTATCCTGCTAATTTGCGATCGCAAATTCTCTCGGTTTGCAGCGGCTCAGCTTTGTCAATGGCTGAACTAGCGGAATTAGATGATGCCATCGCTCAAGAATTTGCCACGGCAGCCTTGACAATTCAAGCAGAATATGATAAATCCGAATTAATTGGCTCTCACGGTCAAACCGTCTACCATCGACCTGCCGGGAAAGCGCAGAAAGACAGCGCCAGTGGGTTGATGGGCTACAGCTTGCAACTCGGGCGGGGCGCGCTAATTGCGGAATTGACAGGCATTACTACTGTGAGTAACTTTCGATCGGCAGACATTGCTGCAGGGGGTCAAGGAGCACCCTTAGTGTCAATAGTTGATGCCTGCCTGCTGGCGGAACCCAACATCAGCCTCTGCATCCAAAATCTGGGGGGAATTGGCAATGTTACCTATCTTCCGGCAAGAGGAAAAGGGGGAAACAATGACGAGTCTGAAATTTTCAGTCTTGGGGATGGCATATCGGGCTGGGATACAGGCCCGGCGAATTCCCTGTTAGATTTGGCAGTGCAGCACTTCTCAGGCGGCACTAAGACGATCGACGAAGGTGGAGCTTGGGCGGCATCGGGAACTCCCTGTCAAGCTTTAGTCGAGGATTGGCTCGCATCAGAGTTCTTCCGCCAAGCACCGCCGAAATCAACGGGGCGAGAGCTATTTGGTGTAGACTATTTTGACAGGTGTTTGGTCGAGGCCCAAGGTTACAACCTCAGTCCTGCTGACGTGCTGGCTACTCTGACAGAACTGACTGTTGCCTCGATCGTTCACAGTTACCAAACTTTTTTACCGGCTATGCCTGATCGAGTTTTACTATGCGGGGGCGGCAGCCACAATCTCTACTTAAAAAGCCGATTGCAATCTCAATTGCATTCAGTGCAAGTGTTGACTACTTCTGAGGCAGGGTTGAATGTAGATTTTAAAGAGGCGATCGCTTTCGCGGTTTTAGCCACATGGCGGGTTAGGGGAATTCCCGGCAATCTGCCTCAAGTTACTGGTGCCCGGACACCGGTACTTTTAGGAGAAATTAACTCTTGTTGGCACAGTTTGGCGTGATAGCATAGAGTCTGAGGGACAACGGCTGTGCGTTGTTGCACCAGCATTGTAGCCAGCAGGAAAAGCATAGGAACAGCACTGTGGCTCACACGTTTTTAATGGAATCTGGCCAATGGACGCTCGAAGGAAGCTGGATTGAGCGCAATGGCGTGCCAATTACGGTTAAAGGCAAAACTTTAGTGAGCTGGAACCGAACAGATTGGTTCAGTATGGTGACAAAGCTCGTATTTCCTGGAGGCGATCGCGAAGAGATTATTTTGCAGTACCGAGGACACCTCAACAGCGATGAACGGCAGTATACTTTTGTCCTTCAACACAGCGAACTCGGTCGGGTCGAGGGCGAAGGTTGGATTGCTCCCCAGTCGATCGTCCAGCGTTACTGGGTACTGGGAGACGAACGCCAACGGCGGACGGGTTTTGATACCCTGCATCGCGTCGATCACAACCGCTACTATCACTCTAGCGGCATCATGTCTGGTCATTACTTGACAAGTACGATGGAGGCTACTTTGGAACGTCAGTCGGAATAGCTTTTTCTAGAGCTACCACCTGCGACTTCGAGGGTTTGATGTGAAAATTGAAGGTATGGGTAGTCGGATATCCGGTCAGATGTCCGACTAGCGCCATTGTTGTCAAGCTTTATCCGCTGCAACTAAAAACAAGTATATTGAATTGGTGAAAAATTTTAATTGGTTGATAATTTAACAATTATTATTAATACTTATTTAATTTTCGCGTCGAGGCGCGATACCTTACCTCTGCCCTGTCCTGTGGTGTCGATCGACAAACTGCTTACCTCGACTCCCACATTGAGTGAAATCCACAAAGGAATTGTCAAATTTTCCTCACCTCTGTCCAGA
Organism: Microcoleus sp. Pol11C3; assembly: GCF_036701485.1. Taxonomy (NCBI): domain Bacteria; kingdom Bacillati; phylum Cyanobacteriota; class Cyanophyceae; order Oscillatoriales; family Microcoleaceae; genus Microcoleus; species Microcoleus sp. Pol11C3. The sequence goes on from NZ_JAUBQW010000045.1 coordinate 25,595, forward strand.
GCTCTTCTTCCTTCTACCTTCGAGTGACGCCCCATCACCCCCAACTCCTTTCCGGCTGAGGGAAAAGAGTAAGAGACAGAGGTCGCCGACTGCGACTCTTTGCTACTCAACACCTGGGTTTGGTTCTAGACCCCAGTGATGTTTCAGAAAATGGCGGTACATGGTTTCCCGAAGCATCATTTGCTCGTAAAGCTTGACCAAAAACTCCTGAGCTTGTTCGCGGCTCATGTCACTTACCTGTGTTTTGAAGGAACACAGGCTAAATTGCTGCTCCAAAGACAATTCTGCTGGTTGGCTCATGACTTGGACTCCTCTGTAAGTAAAGGTGACTTAAAAGTGAACACCTGGATTAACCAGATTGGTAAATTGTTTCACCGATCGACTGTTGCTTTCGGGATGCCTGATGGCTCATCTTGCTTTAGTCTATATTACAAAAGGTAACAATTATTTGACAAAATCACCATCTCTCCCAGGAAATAACTTACTTAGAGAAAGAGATGGCGAAATGCCTGCAAAAGTTCCTTCCGCAGGCATATACAACTGTATCTAGTTGTCAAGAGAAAAAAGGCTCAGTACGAACAAAAAGAATTGAAGCCGTTTATACCAAATCGGGGGGAGCTTCTCTCGGCGAGGGAGAAAGGGGGAGATGAGAAGAGCGCCAGAGGAGGAGATAGGGAGATTGGAAGATGAGGAGAGAAGGAGATGAGGAAAGGGGGAGATGGGGGAGAGCGGAAGATGGGGAGAGTGGGAGAATTTCTCTTTCTCTGTTCTCCCTTCTTCTTTCTCCCTTCTTCCTTCTTCCTTCTGACTAATTCGAGCGCCCGCCATCCTGGGGTGGAGTGGCCGCTCCGGGTCGGGAATTGGGAGCAGCGGGTGCGGGCGAAACAGGAGGAATGCCCTGATTTACCCCAAAGTTGCTAGGCTGCCCCGGAGCGGGGAGAGGAGATTGAAACTGATTGGGATTGAACTGCTGCTGCCCCGGAGCGGGGAGAGGAGATTGAAACTGATTGGGATTGAACTGCTGCTGCCCCGGAACCCGAGGAGACGGCAGAGGTTGACCGGAATTGCCCATCGAAGGTGCCGCAGGAATGCCAGAATTGGGAAGCGAGGGATTCGGCAGCGGGGAGGGAGCCGAAGTGGGAAGAGTTGCTAGGGCCACTCTATCGCCCCCTACCTCTCTCAATTTGTCTAAAACCTCGACAACTTTGGCATATCTAGCATTTTGAGGAGCGTACAACACTATCAACCCCGCAGGATTTTGGGTTTGGAAACTCTTTAAAACTCGATCGAGCTGTTGGTAATTAACAGGCAATTGGTCGATATAAGTTTGCCCGAAATCGTCAATGCTGACAATCAGCATCTCTCGCATCTGTGTTTGTCCCGTCTTCGCCTTAGGCAAATCGACATTAATTGCTTGCTGGCGAGTCAGTTGCAAAGACGCCAGCAGAAAAAACGTCAGGATGCAAAAGATCACGTCAATTAAAGGCACCAGTTCAATCCGAGCCTCTTCCACAGGAGTATCTAGATTAATCTTCATCAGATCTCAGTAGTTTTAATTATTAGAAGGTGAATCTTCAGCCGGATCGGAACCTTTCAATTTCGGCTCCCGGTTCCGTTCTGCCTGTTCTTGAGAATTGAGAGAACGCTTGTTCAAACCATCGGAACCAAAGGAAGAATTGCTGTATTCTGCACCGGGCGATCGACCTTTAGCATTAGCCACCGGCCAGTATTGTCTGTAAAGCAATTCCAGTTCATTTCCAGCTTTGCGAAATATTTTTGCCTGGTTGAACAAAAAAGCTTGAAATATCCGATAAAACGCCAAGGTAAAAATTGCTACTACCATCCCTGAAGCAGTAGTAATCAGCGATTCGCTAATCCCCAAAGTCACCCCCTTCGCTGCCGCCGTGCCGACGTCGCCCAGACTAACCGAACTGATCGAGTTAATCAAGCCCAAAACTGTTCCCAGCAAGCCCAGCAAAGGGGCTAGAGCGATGGTAGCTTCTAAGATTTTGTCACCGCGGCGCATCGAAGCCAACTCTTCATCGGCAGAGGCTTCGAGTGCGAGCCGAAATAAGTCGGGATCAGGATTGTAGAGCCGCAGGGGTGCAGAAAGAAATCGCCCGATCGGCTGTCCGTTAGCTTGTCTGGCCATCTCGCTAGCTGCCCCCCAATCGCTGCGAGCGGCTTCAAGAATGCGGTTAACTATTTGCTTTTCTTTGCTCAGGAGGCTCGCCCAAAACCACAAGCGCTCGATAATTGTACTCAAAGATAGAATCGATAACACCAACAGGGGCCACATGGCGGGGCCGCCTTTGTGAAACAGTTCTTGAATATTCACAGTATTTTTACTCCTGCATAACCGGCTTCGCTGTGCTTCTGTTGTACTTTTTTTAACAAATTTAAGGCCATTTAATTTTAGCTATTAATGTACTGTGTTCCGGGGCCGATCGACCGATCGCGATCGACTATTTCCTCAAACCTCTTCTAAGTCGTCTTGACACCTATCTTGCAGCGACTGGTGTTGAAGGCGGCGGGAAGAGCGGCGATACTTTTTAGTTTGTAACTTCGGTTCGTATTGCTGCGTACCATCCGACTTAGTTTGCTGCTTCAAACTCGCCTCAGCACTACTAGAGTTTTGCTCTTGTTGCTGGCGGACGATCGCCTCGGAGAGAAAATTCAAGTAATAATCGTAGCGCTCCCAATCGCCCCGCACGACACAGTTAGGCTCACTTCGGTGCGAACAGTCGCTAAACTGGCAGCTACCCAAAGCCAGCCTCTGGCGCGCTTCTGGGAAATATTCAGCTAACTCGGACGGATCGCATTCTAGAGCTGGTTGATTGAACCCCGGAGTATCTGCCAAGAGTCCGCCGCCGGGGAGTTCAAATAATTCTACGTGGCGAGTCGTATGGCGCCCGCGGCCTAGTTTGCCGGAAACAGCGTTCACTCGCAGATTCAGCGCCGGGATCAGTTGGTTGATCAAGCTGGACTTGCCAACCCCAGAAGGGCCACAAATTACCGTTATTTTCCCTTGCAGGTGGTCTAGAAGCAAGTTCGGCAACGGGCTATGTACGGGGTTTAACGGATGTAACGGCTTGAGCGAATTTGGAACTTGGGGGTTATCCTCAGAACTCAGCCTAGATGGCTCTATTTTCTCCACTAAGTCATGGAAAGCTAGTTCCGACGCAAAAATTTCATTTTGATAATTAGGAGAAGCTTCCTGAACTCCTGCGCCGCTGCGAACGCTAATAAACATTGGTTCGTAGCCCCAGCCTGAAAGCCGATCGCGCCACTGTTCCAACTCATCGGGTGTGACCAAATCGCATTTGTTCAGGCACAAACTCACCTCTAAACCTGTAGATTCTGCCTTGACTAAAAACCGAGTTAATGATGCGGGATCTAAGTCTGGTTCAGCAAGGGCAAAAACCAAGAGAATGCGATCGGCATTAGCTACAGGCGGGCGGTTGAGTTCTGTTTGGCGCGGGAAGACTTCAGAAATTGCACCCCGGCGGTCAGTCCAGTCCGGTTCGTCTACCACCACGCGATCGCCCACCATCACCTGTTGACCAATTTTTTTGAGTCGAGTGCGACGAGTGCACAGGAGAGTCGGAGAATCAGCGAGGGGAGCATTTTTCCCGTCAATGGAGACTTCGGGATCTAACCTCACTTGGTAGAAGTTAGCCTGAACAGCAATTACAGTACCGACGATCGACGACGAATTCAGGCTCATCCTGCTTCCTTGTCTTCTGGGCGCTGCACTTTCATTGAAAAAAAGCCCGACTCCGGCTCATCCGCAACAAATTGCGTTTCCAGAATCTGGTAGCCTTCCATTTTGAGACTATCAGGCACTTGTTCGATCGGCTCCCCAGCATCCAGCCACACCTCCAAAACAGCACCCGGTGCCATTTGCTCCAAGCGCAGTTTAGTGCGGACAAAATTCAGAGGACACGGAGTACCCCGCAGATCGATTTTGGCATCTGGGGATTTGGGATTTTCAATTTTCGATGTTGAATTCATAATGCTTTTTGCAATCTCAAATCCTGAAAGCCTTAGTTTTTTAAACAAGTTGCCTGGAAACTGGAGAATCTAAAATTTTGTGTCCAATTGGACACAGACTATTATTCTTTCTGAAAAAACTGAGCGCAATTGCGCTCAGTTTTTTGAGCGCTGCTGAAACGCAATGCCCAGGAACAGGCCCACCTGCCATTTTTGTGAGCAATTGCACACAATTTTTTGACAGATACTAAAACAAATTGCCGGGGCATCCTCAAACAGGAAAATTTGACACCAATTGGTGTCAAAAATTGCTTATTTCTGAAACAAATTACCCAGAAACCCTTCTATGCCGCCTTTACCGGTACGATCGCCCTTCAGCTTAGCAAGCTGCATCAGCAACTCCCGTTCCTCAGCAGTCACCTTAGTCGGAATGTCAATAGACACCGTAATCAAATGATCGCCGCGACTGACTGGATTTCCCAACCGAGGCACCCCTTTTTTCTCCAGAGTCAGAACAGTATTCGCCTGAGTTCCGCTAGGAATCAACAATTCCGTCGGCCCGTCTACGGTTTCCACTTCCAACCGGCACCCCAAAATTGCTTGCAAATAACTAATCTTAACTTCCGAGTTAACGTTAATACCGTCCCGTTTAAATAGCGGGTCTTCATTCACCGCCAAGAACACGTAAAGATCCCCGGGCGGCCCGCCCAGTTTGCCGGCATCCCCTTCATTGGAAACGCGCAAGCGAGTACCGTTGTCAACCCCAGCCGGAATTGTGATTTTCAGCTTTTTCATCACTTCTTTCTGGCCCCTGCCGCCGCAAGTTTCGCACTTGTCCTCAATCACTTGCCCGGTGCCGTTGCAACTGGGGCAAACTGAAACTTGAGTAAAGCTGCCGAAAGGAGTGCGGGTAGCGCGTCGGACTTGGCCGCTGCCGGTACAAGTCGAACAGGTTTGGGGTCTGGTTCCCGGTTTGGCGCCAGTCCCGGTGCAAGTTTCGCAGGTTTCTAGATGCTTGATGCGGAGTTCTTTTTCCCCACCAAACACTGCTTCCCGAAAATCCAGTCGCAAATCCAGGCGCAAATCGTCTCCGCGCACCGGCCCGCTGCGTCTGCGACCTTGCTGTTGGCCGCCCGGTCCTTGAAAACCCTGAAAGAAGCTTTCAAAAATATCGGCAAAGCTGTCGCCGATGTCTTGGAAGCCCGGAGCCGCACCGCTCACGCCTGCTTCGCCGAAACGGTCGAAACGGTTGCGGGTTTCGGGTTCTGAGAGTACCTCGTAGGCGCGGTTAATTTCTTTAAACCGCTCCTCCGCACCGGATTCTTTGTTGACATCTGGATGGTACTTGCGAGCAAGGCGGCGGTAAGCACGCTTAATTTCCTCTTTGTCGGCGCTGCGAGAAACGCCTAATATTTCATAGTAATCACCGGCCATAGAGCTGCTTGCCTGGAGGTAAATAACAAAAAGTGTACGAAAAACAAACGGGCGACCTTTCCTGAAATTACAGATTAAAAATCAAAAATTCTCATTGTTAATTTTTAACTTTTAATTTTTAGCTTTTCAGTTTTAAAGGAAAGGATTCATATCATCAACTTCTGGTTCGGGAACCTTGGGTTTTTGTTTTGACTGTGGATTTGACTGTGGATTTGACTGTCGTTTTGACTGTCGCTCCGGCTTTGGTTCCGGTTTTGGTTCCGGCTTTGGTTCCGGCTTTGGTTCCGGCGGAGCTTGGGGCGCCACCAGCAGCTCTTCTTTCAGCAAAATACTTTCGTCGTCCGCTTTAACCTCTTCTGGTTCTGATGATTCTACTTCTGCTGACATCATCTGGCTTTCAACAACAGCTCCTGACGGGGCTGCCCCGCTGCGGGCTTGGTCGTAGACTGCTGTCCCCAGCGAGTATAGCAGTTGCTTGAAAGATTCGATTGCGGGCGTGAGTTCCTCGACTGTGATGTCGGGGTTAGTCATCGCTGCCCGCAAGGCTGCTGCGGCTGTTTCCGCTTCGGCTTTAAGGTCGTCGCTCAGCAGTTGCGCGTTGGTTTTTAAAGTTACACCACAATTATAGACGAGGGAGTCAGCTTGATTTTTGAGTTCGACAAGTAGAGAGCGCTTGATGTCCTCGTCGGCGTAAAGTTCGGCTTCTTGTCGCATCCGCTCGACTTCGGTTTCGCTCAATCCCCCTGTATTGGAAATTTGGATGCTTTGTTCTTTTCCGGTTCCCTTGTCTTCAGCAGCCACTTTGAGAATCCCGTTGGCATCGATTTCAAAGGTAACTTCGATTTGAGGTACGCCACGGGGAGCTGGGGGAATGCCTTTGAGCAGGAACTTGCCGAGACTTTTATTGTCTTTAACCAATGCCCGCTCGCCTTGGAGCACGTGAATTTCTACCGAGGTTTGCCCGTCTGCCGCCGTGCTGTACATTTGCGATCGGCTGGTGGGAATAGTTGTATTGCGCTCGATTACTTTGGTGAATACCCCGCCCAAGGTTTCGAGTCCCAGGGAGAGCGGCGTCACATCGAGCAGCAGCAAGTCTTTGACTTCACCGCCCAACACCCCGGCTTGAATTGCCGCGCCTACGGCTACAGCTTCGTCGGGATTGACCGATTTATCTGGAGAAACGCCCCCAAAATACTTGCTAATTGCCTTTTGAACTGCCGGAATCCGGGTTGAGCCTCCCACTAAAATAATTCTGTCTATGTCTTTGGGGGTCAAACTTGCGTCTTTGAGGGCTTGAGTCACCGGATCGATCGTCGCCTGCACCAAATGACCGACCAGTTTTTCAAACTGAGCTTTGGAGAGTTCCATCTCCAGATGCTTGGGTCCTTTTTCGTCAGAGGAGATGAAGGGCAAATTGATTGAGGTGGATTCGCGGTTGGAGAGTTCGATTTTCGCTTTTTCGGCAGCTTCTCGGAGGCGCTGCAAGGCCATTTTGTCTTGTGAGAGGTCACTGCCTTCTTGAGTGCGGAAAGCTTCTACGAGCCACTGGACTATGCAGTCGTCAAAGTCATCTCCTCCGAGATGGTTGTTACCAGAGGTAGCGTTGACTTCAAAAATTCCGTCTCCCAGTTGCAGGATCGAAACGTCGAAAGTACCGCCACCCAAGTCAAAGACCAAGATTTTCTGTTCTATATTTTGCTTGTCCAGCCCGTAGGAAAGGGCTGCCGCCGTCGGTTCGTTGACGATCCGCAGGACTTCTAGACCGGCGATCGTACCGGCGTCTTTAGTAGCTTGCCGTTGGGCGTCTGTGAAGTAAGCTGGCACTGTTATCACGGCTTGGGTAACAGTTTGTCCCAAATAAGCTTCAGCATCTTGCTTGAGCTTTTGGAGTACCATTGCCGAGATTTCCTGGGGAGTGTGAACCTTGTTCCGAATTTGGACGTTAACGGTATCGTCTTTGCCTTTTATGCAGGTATAGGGAGTCCGCGCTCGTTCTTCTTCCGTGTCGTCCCACCGCCGTCCGATAAATCGTTTGATACTGTAGACAGTATTTACAGCATTAGTTACAGCTTGCCGCTTGGCCAGTTGACCTACTAAGCGATCGCCCGCCTTGCCGAATCCTACTATGCTCGGAGTTGTGCGGCCACCCTCGGAATTGGCGATCACGACGGGTTTACCGCCCTCTAACACAGCTACGCAACTGTTAGTTGTGCCTAAGTCAATTCCAATAATTTTTCCCATAGCGCCTCATAAAACTTTGTGGGATGTTTGGAAACCTCCAACTACAGGTTGGGGGATGAAAAACGACTCAGCTTGTTCAAACAAGCATCACCCGACCAGATTTGTAGGAAATAAACTTGATGTCCTAAAGCAATATCAAAGACGGGTAAAAACATTTTTCAGAATTTTTGGAGAAAGCGCTGACCTGCTTTTAGTCATCTTTAATTAAGAAGTTGGTGAGTCTGCCACCTGGGAACCCCCGAATTCTATTCGGGGGTCAGTGACTTTGAGGAATGCAGTAGCTTGTATCCCGATTAACCTTCCGAACTATCGGGATTTTCATCTGAGGCTACCACAGATAGCCCAGCCGCTGCAACTTTCACTTTGGCGTGCCGCAAGACGCGATCGCCCAAAATGTAGCCGCGTTCTAGTTCTTGGATAATTGTTCCTTCCTCGTGTTCGTCAGTTGGCTCGCTCAGCAGAGCTTCGTGGAGGTTGGGGTCAAACTGTTCACCTTCGGGGCGCATCGGAGAAACCCCGATTTGCTTGAGGCCGTCTACCATTTGCTTGTAAACGCTTTGGTAGCTTTTGTGAATGTTCATTTCGCCATCGGTTTGCGGCTTGATGTGCGATCGAGCGCGCTCGAAATTGTCAATTACCGGCAACAGGGGTTTGATCGTGAGACACCTTGCCTGTAAATCTAGCTCTTCTTTTTCCTTTTGGGTGCGCCTGCGGAAGTTCTCAAAATCTGCTGCTAGGCGGAGATTTTGATTTTTCAGCTCTTCTAGTTGAGCGGATGCGGCTTGCAACTGAGTTTTTAAAGCCTCTTTTTCATCAGTTACCTGCGCCAGTTCCCTCTTCCAAGGCTCCACCCCGTCTGCAGTCGGAGTGTTAGTTGCACTGCCGGTGACGGTAGACCCGGATGCGTTTGCTGGCGAGCGATCGACCTGAGCACTTTGATAAGCTCGAGCAAGTTCGAGCTCCCAATCGGCAGATTCGTTCGAGTTTGCTGGTGCCGGCGGATTTTCGCTTGCTATTGGCGAACCCTCTGGGGTTTCCCCAGTTGAGTTAGGATCTTGATCTTGCTGTTTTTCCTCGTCAATCATAAAAGCTGCGCGACAGAACCCTATCAATTCTAGCAGATACAGTTCTAGCAGATACAGTTAACCCCGTAAATCTAGAGGACTCGAATTGACTGTGTATGGCACAATGTGAAAAGAGGAAAACTCGCCAGCTCTGGAGACATTGCTCAAAGCTTTCCATAAAATATTCAAATGCCCGTTTAGATATTTACGTATAATATGGCCGCAATGGGGGCAACCCAACGTTTGTTGGTTCCTCTTTTTTAATTAACGCGATCGCATTTACCAAAATTTTTATAAGTATATTTTGCTGTTAAGTCTACTACCAGATTTCCCACTTAGGAGGCTTGATGTTTCAAGGTTTACTTAAAACGATAGTGACTTAAAGTTATCATCTGTCAGGCTGTTTTAGTCGCAAGCTGAGGCGGGCATTTTTTACCATTTGCTGAGTTTCCAAAGTCTGGAGAAACAGGAATTTGTATGGAGTGACTAAGTAGTTAGCTGTGTGCTTGTGTAACTCAGATACTAGGTTGTTAATCTTGATGCGAATTGGGGCTGTGGTTTTTCTGATTCAATAACGCCGAAGTCGCTTGAAGTCTCGAATTTTTGCCAGCAAAATGAGAGAGATTAGTTGGTTTCGCTGAGGTTCTCATCTGTAAATACGATTGATATCTAAATTGCCTCTTCCCAAAATTTTTGAACCATCAACCTTACGTCACAAAGGTTCGGACACCAGGGTAGAATCAAAGTAATATTTAGTGATCCCAAACTAGAGTTGCTCAAAATTTGCCCTGGGGGCTCATGCCGCCGACGATCGGGCAGTGACCGATCGCAGATAATTAATCAAAATATATTTCACAAGGGCGATCGAGGCTTTCGTAAAAGCTATCATCACAGAATATAGGTCATCTTTAATTTAGTACAGCTAACCGCGCCACCACGGGCGGTGTAATTTGAGCAAACAATTTGGGAAAATAGAATTAGCCTGGGAAGGGGACACACCCCGTCTGGCTTTTCTCTCCCGGTACGGGGAATCCCCAAGTGATGTGTCCTGACGCTATAACGAGAGTATCCCGCAAGTTAATCAGGTAAGTAAGCAACCTAGCATTCAACGAACAAGATTTGATTGCAAGCACCGGCAAATCCCTCCAACATCTCGTCAATTTGTGGACGAAGCTTAGAGGGGACTGCGAGCTTACACTTGAGAGATAGGGATTGAGCAAGAAAATGATAGCTGATCCATAAGCAAAGAATACGGGGGTTAAAACCCCGCCTTGGTTTTCCTCTCAGCACTCTTTGTGACTGAGTTTCCCACCTATTGAGTGTTTTTTATGACTAGCACATCCCCGCCTCGCTCCACATCCATAGTTTCTGTGAGCCAATTTCCTCCGGCTCTCACCAAGATGATTCTGTCGGGTTACGTCAACGGCGAGCAAGTGAAGCAAGCTCAAATTGAAAGCCAGAAGTCGGGCAAGCGTTTGACGGAGGTATTAGAATCACTTACCGGGCAGCCGTTACCCCCAGAATTGCTGCGACTTTACAAGAAGCAGCAGATGTTTGAACGCAAGATAGTCTACGGGGTTGAAGCATTTGACCCGGAGATGAGCGAAATGTCTAACGAGCAACTCGGAGTTATGCTCGACGCGTTGAAGATTTCGATCGACATTTGTCACCAAGGTCGGTTTTTACCCGTAGCAAAGACTGAAACTGAGCCGGCGGCGGTTTTAGTGGCAATGGTAGATCCCGACAACCTCAACGCCATAGAAGATTTGCGGCGGATTTTACAGCCTCATGGCTTGGCTTTGCAGCGGCGAGTGATTACACCGGACGACTACCAGGACATTACTTCTGCCTATCAAGACGACCAAGTTAAGAGGGAAGCTAAAAAAGCTGAAGTCGAAAAACAGAGAAAGATGGATTTAGGGGAGGGAGACTTTGGCGAGCTCTCGCTAGAAGAGGAGAGTAGCGATCAAGAAGATCTCGCTAACACCCTGGACGATGCAGAGGCGGCTCCCGTAATTAAAGCCGTCAATATCATATTGGCTAAAGCTTTGTCGGAAAAGGTGTCTGACATCCACGTAGAACCTCAAGAAGAGTTCATGCGGATTCGGATGCGGAAAGACGGGGTGCTGCAAGAGTATTTCCGGTTTCCCAAGCAGGTAGTCGCATCGATTACGGCTCGTTTCAAGATTATTGCCAACCTTGATATTGCCGAACGCCGACAAGCTCAAGACGGCCGCATCCGCCGGGTATTTGAGGGACGCACGGTGGATTTCCGGGTGAACAGCTTGCCTTCCCGGTACGGCGAAAAAATCGTGCTGCGGATTTTGGACAGTTCCAGCACTCAGTTGGGTTTGGGTTTGTTAATCTCCGACGAAGAAACTCTGGCTTTAGTGCGAGAAACTGCTAGCCGTCCGTTCGGACTGATTTTGGTGACGGGGCCGACGGGTTCGGGCAAGTCAACTTCTCTCTACTCGATTCTGGCGGAACGGAACGATCCGGGGGTTAATATAAGTACGGCGGAAGACCCGATCGAATATGCTTTGCCAGGAATTACCCAGTGTCAAGTAATTCGGGAAAAAGACTTGACTTTTTCCAACCTTCTGCGGGCGTTTTTGCGGCAAGATCCTGACGTGATTCTGGTGGGGGAAACGCGGGACAGGGAAACGGCAAAAACGGCTCTGGAAGCAGCCTTGACTGGACACTTAGTGCTGACGACGCTGCACACGAACGACGCGGCCGGGGCGATCGCGCGTTTGGACGAAATGGGCGTAGAACCGTTCATGGTTTCGGCCGCTCTGTTGGGCGTGTTAGCTCAGCGTCTGATGCGGCGCGTTTGCGACAAATGCTGCATTCCTTACCAGCCTACTGCTCAAGAACTAGGTCGGTACGGTCTGTCGGCTTCGCAAGAAATTGATCTGACTGTAAACAGAGCCAACATCGTACCGGTCGAGGAAAGGAAGGAACTGGCAGAACGCGAGCAACTTTGTCGCAAGTGCGGTGGCTTAGGTTACAAAGGACGGGTAGGGGTTTACGAGTTCCTGAAAAATACTGAGCGGCTGCAAACTCTGATCACTCAAGGGGCTCCCACAGAGCAACTTAAGGAAGCAGCGGTAGAAGAAGGGATGAAAACTTTGTTGGCTTACAGCTTGCAGTTGGTGCGAGAAGGCGCGACTACTTTTGAAGAAGTCGAGCGGGTGACGTTTACTGACTCGGGGCTGGAGGCTGAAATGAAAGCCAAACGCAAGCAGGGACTGACCTGCAAAACTTGTCAGGCGGAATTGAAGCCGGAGATGCTGGATTGTCCGTACTGCTTGACGCCACGATTTTTGGATTGATTCAGCACTTAACAGTCAACCCAACGACAGGCTTTTCGGGCAAGCTGTTAACTGTCAACCCTTCTCTAAGCGAGCGGGCAAGCTGTTAACAGTCAACTAACTGTTAACTGTTGACTGTTAACTGAGCTAGATTGGTCAATAACTATCAATTTGATCTAGGAGAGGTATCTATGGGTCTGATGATTGAAGACGTACTGGAGTCCCTGGTAGAGCAAGGGGGTTCGGACATACACATCCAAGCGGGCGCGCCTATATTCTTCCGAGTCAGCGGTAAACTAACTCCTCAGACGCAATACGGCGACATTCTGTCTGCTGAGGAAGTGCAGATCCTAATTTTCCAAATGCTCAACAATATGCAGCGCAAGCAGTTGGAAATGGAGTGGGAACTCGACTGCGCTTACGGCGTTCGGGGATTGGCTCGGTTCCGCGTTAATGTCTACCGGGAGCGGGGGGCTTGGGCTGCTTGTATGCGGGCTCTGGCTTCTAAGATTCCTAATGCAGATGCTTTAGGCGTGCCACAGATTTTGCGGGATCTGACGGAAAGACCCAGGGGTATGTTATTGGTGACGGGGCAAACAGGTTCCGGGAAAACTACTACGATGGCGGCTTTGTTGGATCTGGTCAACCGGACGCGGGCGGAACACATTCTCACAGTGGAAGATCCGATCGAATATGTGTTTCCGAATATCAAGAGTTTGTTTCACCAGCGCCAAAAGGGCGAAGATACTAAGAGCTTTGCTAATGCGCTGAAAGCTGCGTTGCGCGAAGATCCTGATGTAATTCTGGTGGGGGAAATGCGGGACTTGGAAACGATCGGTCTGGCAATTTCGGCTGCGGAAACGGGTCACATGGTGATGGGAACGCTGCACACTAATTCGGCGGCTGCAACAATCGATCGGATTTTGGACGTGTTCCCGCCCATTCAACAACCCCAGGTTCGCGCCCAGGTGTCTAACTCTTTGGTGGGAATTTGCAGCCAAAATTTGGTAATAAAAGTTGGGGGCGGCCGCTGCTGCGCTATGGAAATCATGGTGAATACTCCAGCTATGGCTAACTTGATCCGGGAGGGTAAAACTCCAATGATTTACTCCCAAATCCAAATGGGGGCGAAATTGGGCATGAGGACTATGGAAATGGCCCTCGCTGAACTTTACAAGAGCGGTAAAGTCACTTGGGAATCGGCAATGGCCAAGGCTTCTAAGGCTGACGAACTCGAACGCTTGATCGGCCCTGCACCTGTTGGCGCCAAGGTAGGATCTCATTAATTCAGTCATCCGTCATTAGTTAGGAGTCCGCAGAAAGAACTGATGACTGATGACTGATGACTGATGAGTCATAACTTTTAATAAATTTTCAGAGGTGAGCTGTGGCTACCAACGTGATCCGCGAAAAACCGAAAGGTGGCTTTGATTTCAGTAAGATTCAGGAGCAAATCGAGTATAACTTTACCAGTCTTACTGTTAAGGATATGGCTATTTTTGCTCGTCAGTTTGCGGCTATGTTTAATGCAGGGGTGGCGATCGTTAGATGCCTTTCCGTGCTGCATGAGCAGTGTTCTAATGCTAAGCTGAAGCGAGCGCTCAGGAGCATGAATGCTGACGTGCAGGAGGGGATAAACTTGGCAGAGGCGATGGCTAAGTTTCCTGATGTTTTTGACCAACTGTTTATCAGTATGGTTGCGGCCGGAGAAGTCGGGGGGGTGCTAGATGAAACCCTAGACCGTCTAGCGGTGATGATGGAAAAAAATCACAAGACGGAGGCTGAAATTAATTCGGCGATGTCTTATCCGAAGACTGTGTTTGGCATCGCGATCGTGATTTTTTTCGCAATGACTATATTCTTGCTGCCAACATTCGCTAAAATCTTTAAGGATATTGGTGCAGATTTGCCAACTTTTACGCTGATTATGTTGGGAATTAGTGCATTTTGTACGGCTTGGCCTCCTATCCAACAGTTGACAGTTATTGGGGTGATTATAGCGCTAAAATTTGCCTTCGATATGTACTATAAAACTCCAATGGGTCACCTACAAATTGATAGGATTGCCATGAAGTTGCCGATTTTTGGAGATTTGATCGAAAAATCTGCTGTGGCTCGGTTTTGCGTGATATTTGGGTCGCTGACGCGATCGGGCGTGCCGATTCTCAATTCTTTGGAAATTGTGCGAGATGTGGCTGGGAATCAGGCGATATCTAATGCGATCGAATATGCCAGGCAGGAAATTCAAAGCGGCGGCATGATCAGTATTGCTTTGCAAGAACAGCAAGTTTTCCCGTCTTTGGCTATTCAAATGATGGCAATTGGCGAGGAAACTGGGGAACTTGACAAGATGCTGATGAAAGTTGGCGCTTTCTACGAAACGGAAGTGGAAGAAGCAGTAAAAGGACTTACCAGTATGCTAGAACCTCTGATGATTGTTGTCGTCGGTGGTATCGTAGGTTCGATTTTGCTGTCGATGTATCTGCCCATGTTCGCAGTGTTTCAGAAGCTGTAAAAAAGGGCGAATTAGTTATTAGTTATTAGTTACTAACAATTAACGCATAACCAATGACTATTTTACTCGTTCCCAGGCTGAGCCTGGGAACGCCTTTGGAGGAGGGACAGCCTCGATTAAAAGGAGAAAATAATTTGGAGGCTCAGCCTCCACATCTTAATTACCAGGGTCTTCCTGGTAACGAGAAGCCATCGCTCAGGAATTAGCAGCAATTAATTAGTAATTACTTATTCTTTTGTTTGAAAATGTCTGTTAAACAATCACATTACGAGGCCTTACTAGCAGAGTACAGCGAATCTTCGGCCGCGATCGCCCTGCTGAAAAAATATCGGGTTTACATGGAAATGATTCCCAGTATCCGCCGCGCCCATGATAGTTTAATCACAATTCCTTTGCCAATTGCGCGCTTGCGGGACGGGGTTTCTTATGCGGGAAGGGGCGGCACTAGCATATCGCCGGGGCAGGCAGTTTGTTTGCCCTGCGACTTGGCGATTTTGATGTGCGATCCTGAATGGAAAGTTAAAATAGGAGTGGAAATTTTGATTTTCATTCATCGTCCGGGCGAAGAGTTTTCTGAGTTGCTCGGCCGCTGGCGGCAGTCTCAGGTTTGGCTGGATAAAGGTTACGAATGGGTGATGCCGTACCGCTACAGCCATATTTACAGCGATGAAGCTGAGGCTGTTCATCCGCTATTTGTTTTGTTTGACGAAACGCCGGAACTGATTCAACGGGGTTTGATGGCGGCTGGTTTGCCGTTTGTGGTGGAAAGTTTCGACTCTGAAATTGAGGAAGTAGAGGAGGAAGAGTTTCTGGGTAGCGGGGAACTCGGAAGTATTGGTGAGGAGAGTTTTGATTTGTAGGGGTGGGTGCGCCTACAGACATCCTATTGCTTGATGTAAAGTAGATTTTCTTCAACGAACCGCAGAGGGCGCTGAGGGCGCTGAGAAAGAGAAAAAAGAGAAATATTGATGTTTGCCAATACCGAATCGGGTTGTTATATGCAGATATTCAAAGATATTTTGGGTAGGGAAAGGAATGTTTATGCTCCACAGGTAGATCGCATTTCAAACAATCGAATTAATCGATCGCTTTGTCATTTGTGACCCGTCCAAAAACGGACACAAGCCCCCGATGTCGTGGAGAAATGAAAATTTTAGACGAAAGTTCAAGGTCCCAGATTCATGGAGTAAATCTCAAATCTCAAATCTCAAATCTCAAATCGAATGACCCCTTTAGCTGGGTTGCAAACGTTGGCTTTTATGCTGGTTGCGTCGGTTGCGTCGCCTAATGTAAAGCTGTGGGTTGAGATTTTGTCCTCGAATGAATGTGCGATCGGTAATTTGGACGTTGGCGATCGGGGGTTTTTTGGAATTGCGGGTATGGACGACGCCGCCGACTGTGACTGGATCGCGAGCGCAAATCCCCGCCAATTCCAACATGATATCATCGGCGTGTTCCATATTTTCTAGCTTCAATAAACCGCCGGTGCTATCTAACAGTGCTTCCACTTCTGCATCAGTCATTGCTTGGGCTTTTGGTACGTCATTCACGGGGCTTTCTTGAGAGCGGACAATTTTTTATGATCGGTCAATAGGGGACAAGTGAGAAATATATTTAGGGCTTGCTGAATAATCGATCGCAAACTATGAATAGGAGCGACCGATATATTCAAACTCAACTAAAGATAAGGC
>NZ_JAUBQW010000271.1:0-2409 GCF_036701485.1 Microcoleus sp. Pol11C3
TCTATCCTTTCTCTGCGCTGTGCTTATCTCAATGGTCAACTTTCCGCTTGATGTATTTGCAAAAGTGAGATGCACCCGAAGCGCACCTTACCTGTAAAGTCTATCCTTAACTTAGCTGCACCACTGGTTTATCCTGTAACAAAGTTTCATTTGTCAGCAAATCTTCAACAGTAATGCGCAAAAAGCGCTGTTCGTCAACGCGGAACAAAACTTTTATGCGATCGCTCCCCGGATACCCAGGCGGCGTCAATTGAGCGATGCTGCGTGCTCCGTCTTTGTCATTTAGTGGCTGTACCGATCTTTGACCCGCGAGTTGGCGAGTAATTAGCCTGTCGCCGTCAAAATATATCTCCGTGCCGCCAGTTTCCGCTCCCAATTCGCCGACAATTAATTCTATACTCGGCTGATTTTCTAAAGAAGCCCCCAAGACTAATTCTACCGGTTCGCTCATCGGATAAGACTGGCCGGATTTAATTAAACTGTGCCAACTGTGGCAATTTTCGCGGCGGTTCCAGTAGCGAATGCCGTAACTGTGATAGAGAAAATCTTTGATTTCGAGCCCTTGACTCAGTTGCAGAGCACCCTGGGCGATCGCCTCAAAGGGTTTGTCGCAGCGAATTTTTGCCGGCTCGAAATATTGCTGCACCCAACGCCCAACAGCGGGAATTTGTACAGTACCGCCAACTAGCAAAACTGCATCGATGTCGCCAATTTCTAAGCCTTGGCGCCGTGCTTGCTGCAATACTTGATTCATGCACTCGTCGAGGTTATCAAAAAACTGATGTTCGGCGAGGATAGATTCAAAGCGAGATCGATCTAATTCTAATTCGTAACTCTCAAAATTTTCGTCATCAAAATAAACCTCAACTGCCTGATTAACCAAAGACAACTGAATCTTTAACCGTTCTGCTAATCTCGTTGTTATCGGAGATTTTGCCAGCCCTTGTGTTGTGAAAAAATAGTCAACCAGCCAATTATCAATATCAGAACCGCCTAAATTTTGTCCTGCTTTAGCCAAAACCCGGGCAACTTTTGCCTTTTGCGCTGAAGATTCAGCTAATAACTTTTCGCCCCACTTGAGAATAAAACCGAGGGGCTTTTTGTCGGAGGAAGCGTCCAAACGCACCAAAGAAAGATCGAGAGTTCCGCCACCGAAATCAATGACTAACAGATTTTCGCGATCGGCCAAACCGTAACCCAAAGCAGCCGCCGTAGGTTCGTCCAACATCCGCACCTGTTCTACTTGCAGAGATTCAGACACTTTGCCCAACCAATGGCGGTAAGCTTCAAAACTATCTACTGGTACAGTAAAAATCAAAGAATCGATCGGCAAGGGCAGTTCGCGAATTGAGTTCACAATTTGGCTCAAATACCACTCACCTACTCGTTCAAAAGTAACAAGTTGCCCGTCAATTTCCGGCACAAAACCCTGAACAGAAGTGCCAATTCCCCGCTTAAAATTGCGGAAAAACCGAGAATCTCCACTCAAATCAAGGCCTCTGTCTCGGACTTGCTGACCGAGTATTACTTTATTGGCCGCACCGTCCTCAACGTAAAGTAAACTGGGAATTAGGGGCGGATTTTGAGCCGAGATTGCCGACAATCCGGGTAATTTCAAAGTTTCGGGCTGCTGGATCACTTGATTCCAGCGAGCGACGACTGTGTTGCTAGTTCCAAAATCAATTGCGATCGTCATTCAGCCAAAATACACAGCTACTAGGGATTTAATCATATTATGGTATTTCGAGTCACCAATGCCAACAGATTATCAAATTGTGCTTGAATAAAGACTTTGTTGCAACCAAAATTGCTTTAGCGGCGGAGTCTTCCATTTTGTGCAACTGCATATTTTTCGTGGGAACAAATAAGGACCACTTTTATAAGCGGCAAAAAACTCATACCATTTTATATTTTAGATTAAAGACTTGGGAATGACTTAGTGGATAAGGGTTTGGATCATCGGCCTACAGTTGCATTGTTTTTTTAAAGTGGTATCACCTCTCCGCCGCCAAGCTTTTACCTTTGATATTAATCCAATTTTAAAATTAAGCGTGAAAAATGCTGCACATGGGCGATCGTAAAACAGCACTATTGGCTTTAACACTGCTTGTCCCGGCGGCTAGTATTGGTATCATAGCAGCCTTGTATATTGCCCCTGGAAGCTGGCGACAAACACTGTCAGTCTTTTGTCAAGTTTGGTTGCTGGTTTTTCCGATCGCGTGGTCTATTTTTGTCGATCGCAAAAAGCTGCGTTTATCCCTACCCCAGCGCCAAGAATTGCTGGCTGGATCTATTTGGGGAATATTGATGTTTGCGGTAATTCTGGGTATCTATATAGCATTTCTTAAAAATATGAGGTGCACGAGATTCCCTGAATATCGGGACTTTCAAGCCTTATTACATACCTCA
>NZ_JAUBQW010000046.1:0-40821 GCF_036701485.1 Microcoleus sp. Pol11C3
AACACCGCTCAAAAAAACCAAATACCAAAAACTGAGTCCAGCGGAAAAACTTTTCAATCGGCAACTAGCAAAAGACCTAGTTATTATTGAAAACATACATCGAACTTTAAATATATTTAGAATACTTTCATCACGGTAGCGGAATCGAAGAAAACGCTTCGGATTAAGATTTAATTTGATCGCTGGTATTTATAATTATGAACTTTCTTGGAATACAAACTAGCGATCTCCTAAGACTTTCGCAAGAGGTCTAATGAAGTATCAGGGGCGACTTTTTGATAAATTTTAGGATTTATTAAGTTGATTACAGTTTAGCGATCGCAAAGGTTAGCGCCCTGCAATCATACAATAAAAATCAATGTCAATTTACAGAAATGGTAAATCTGTGAGCTTTACAATTCAAAATGCCTTAATTCCGGTTGATAGCGGTTATGAAACCGCAGATGTGCAAGTGGTGAATAATTGCATAAGTGCGATCGCTCAGAATTCAACTGCTGCGAAAATAGTTATTAAGGGCAAAAATAAGCTGCGGCAGCCAGGTTTAATCAACGCGCACACTGACTATTCATAAATGTGGCAAAAGTAAGGTGCAAACGATCGAGTTTGATGCTTGGAGGCGGGAATTATTCGATCGCAGCAAGGGAACTAGCAAGCGTCAATCTCAAACAGTAAGTGAAATAGAAGCCCACTATCGAAAAGTCATGAACCTACAAGGTTATTCTTAAAAATTTAACCAATACAATATGATATCATGTACGGTTGAATCACATAATTAGCGCCGCCATTAAAAATTAACGCAATCAACCTCGCAAATCCCAATCACTCAGGAGCTCTAGCCATGACACCCCCTAACAACCCGATAAATGTAGACGCCAGACTTGTTGCAGCTAATACCAAATTTGGCTTTAAGTTGTTCAACACCCTAAGCAAACAACAGCCGAATAAAAATATCTTTATTTCGCCTACTTCTGTCGCCCTCGCACTGTCAATGACATACAACGGAGTTAGCGGAGAAACCAAACAAGAAATGACAAAAGCTCTCGAATTAACGAAAATGAGTCCAAAAGCAATCAACGCAGCAAATCAAAATTTGCAAAACAGTTTGCAAAAAAATGACCCCAAGGTGCAAGTATCAATTGCCAACGCGCTTTTTGTCAAACAAGGCTTCTCATTAAAACCCGAATTTTTGCAAATAAATCAACAATACTACCAAGCCAATATTAGCGAAATAGACTTTCAGAGTCCGCAAGAAGCTCTCAGCATCATTAACAACTGGGTGAGCCAAAAAACTCAAGGAAAAATTGATAAAATAGTCACTAAAATCAAGCCTGATACACTCTTGTTTTTGATTAACGCCATCTATTTCAAAGGCAACTGGGAAACGCCATTTGATAAATCTCAAACTGGCAACAAAACTTTTTATTTAACAGACAGCACTTCCAAACAGCATCCCATGATGTCCCAGAAGGGCTCTTATCGGTGCTACAAAACAGACACTTTTCAAGCAGTCAGTTTACCTTACGGCCAAAAAGGCGCTCTGAGTATGTATATTTTCTTGCCAAACTCCAATACCAATTTGGCAACTTTCTCGCAGCAATTAACACCAGAAAACTGGAATAAATGGATGCAAGAATTTAGAGTTAAAAGTGGAATGATTGAAATACCGCGCTTCAAAATGGAGTATGAAGTTAAACTGAACGACACACTTATAGCTTTGGGAATGGCAGAATTTTTCGGTGGATTGAAAACAGACTTTTCCCCGATGACTGATAGCCCAGTAGCAGTAGAATCGGTAAAACACAAAACATTTGTCGAAGTTAACGAAGAAGGTACAGAAGCAGCAGCCGTGACTGTAATTGAGATGACGAGATCTATGCCGGCTTTTGAAATGAATGTAAACCGTCCATTCTTTTGTGCTATTCGAGACAATACTACAGGAACAATATTATTTATGGGTATCATCGTTGACCCCTAATAATATCAAAAAGAGTAGGGGCGTCAGGAAATGTTCGATCGCCTTTTAATAAAATAACCCTAGCTGGCGCACCCTAACAAGCTAATTATAGGGTAAAATATCAGTCTAAAAATAATCATATTTGCGACAAATTGATGATTAAATTGCACAAATGGCAGCGGATACTGGGTTTAATAGTTGTTTTTACGATCGCCCTTACCTCCTCCGCCATATTATCCCCGCGTCTGTTAGCTCAAACCCCGCCCAAAACCCCAACAACCGAATTGCGCGGCGTCTGGCTGACGAACATTGACAGCGAGGTTATCTTCTCCCGCAACAACATCATTGACGCTGTAAATCGACTGGACAAACTCAATTTTAATACCATCTATCCCACGGTTTGGCAAGGAGGCTATACGCTTTATCCGAGCGCTGCAGCCCAAAGAGTATTCGGACAGTCGATCGACCCCTCGCCCGGATTGAAAGACCGAGACATCCTCAAAGAGATTATAGCACAATCCCGCCCCAAAGGTATAGCAGTAATCCCGTGGTTTGAGTTTGGTTTCATGGCTCCCGCCGAATCGGAATTAGCCACTCTTCACCCCGACTGGCTGGCGCAGCGACGCGACGGTTCAACTATTTGGAAAGAAGGCGAACACGAGCGAGTTTGGCTGAACCCTTTTCATCCCGAAGTGCAGCAATTTATTTTAGATTTAATCCTAGAAATTGTCGATAATTATGACATAGATGGCATTCAATTTGACGACCATTTCGGCTTGCCAGTAGAATTTGGCTACGAGCCGTTAACAATGTTAATGTATCAGGAACAAATCAAAAGCCCTCCCTCCGACGACGCCCGCGAAACCTTCTGGGTGCGCTGGCGCGCCGACAAAATCAACGACTTCATGGGGCGACTTTCCCGCGCCATCAAATCCCGCAAAGAAAAATGTATTGTCAGCTTATCTCCGAACCCTTTTCACTTTTCTTTACCCGCCCACTTGCAGGACTGGTTTACCTGGGAAAGACGCGGCTATATCCAAGAAATTGTGTTGCAAATTTATCGCAGCGATATCAAGCGTTTTAGTGCCGAACTGGAACGGGAAGAAGTCAAATTAGCTAAACTTCACATTCCAACTGCGATCGGCATTTTAACAGGTCTTAAAAATAATTCTGTGCCGCTCAAACAAATTCAAGAACAAGTGCAAGAAGTGCGAAAAAGAGATTTCGCTGGCGTGTCGTTCTTTTTCTACGAAAGTTTGTCGAATTGGGCTAGCGAAACCCCCGAACAGCGCAATTCGGCCTTGCAAGAATTCTTTCCCACAAAGATGCAGCGGCCGCCATCCGAAGGCAGAATTTGAAACCCATGGTTAAAATGAGAAAAATCATACAGCGCTTAGGAATTGTCATCTTATCTTTGACCATTTTCCTAACAATTGGCTATCTCACTCCCAGTAAGTGGGGAAATTACTCGCAAGCAGATTGCACAATCTCTCTATACATTTCCAACGAAGGCATTCACACGGAGGTCATCGTTCCAGTTAAAAATGAATATTTTGAGTGGAATCAATATTTACCGCTAACAGAAATAGGGCGGGATGCCACTTCTAATTATAAATATTTGTCTTTTGGATGGGGAGATAGAGCTTTTATGCTGGAAACTCCCACATCAGGAAGTATCAACCCAGTTACAGCTTTCAAAGCCCTATTTCTCCCTACTCCGTCTACCGTACACGTTGAAAGTTATCGGGTTATCCCCCGAAATCTAGAAACCAAATGTGTGAAAATTAGTGGGGCAAATTATCTGAGGCTGGTAAATTTTATTAAAAATTCATTCCTATTAGACGCAGCAGGTAATAAAATCAAAATTAGCTACGGCTACGACAACACGGAGAGTTTTTATGAAGCAAAAGGCAGTTACTCTATTTTGAGAACTTGCAACGACTGGACGGCCGAAGCTTTGCAAAAAGCCGATGTCAAGACTCCTTTATGGTCTACGCTTTCTTCTGCGATCATGTTTCATTTAACGAGCGGTTGCAAATGTCAAAAATAAATGGTAATGGGTAATACTATTTTAGATTTTAGATTTTAGATTTTAGATTTTAAAATTTGGAATGAATGATTATGTATGGGTTGGGAGTTTGCCTAAAGTTGCATTCTTTTTTTTAACTGGTATAATTAGCAATTTGAGGAAAAATTATGAATGTAATTCCAGCGATCGACTTATTGGATGGAAAATGCGTCAGATTGTATCAGGGAGACTACGCGAAGTCTCAAACTTTTAACGACAACCCCGTCGCCGTCGCCAGAGAGTGGGTAAATGAAGGCGCAACCATGCTGCATTTAGTAGACCTCGACGGCGCCAAAGCAGGTCATCCAGTCAACCAAGCAGCCATTGAAGCGATCGTCCGATCAGTAGACGTTCCCTGTCAAGTAGGTGGGGGAATGCGCGATCGCGCTTCTGTTGCTGCTATCCTCAATTTAGGCGTTCGGCGCGTCATTCTCGGCACTGTCGCCGTCGAACAACCGCAATTAGTCGGCGAATTGTGCGCCGAATTTCCCGGCCGAATTCTGGTGGGAATAGATGCCAGAAATGGTAAAGTTGCGACTAGAGGCTGGCTAGAAACTTCGGAAGTTTTAGCAACAGAATTGGCGCAAAAAATGGCAGAGTTAGGGGCGGCTGAAATTATTTACACTGACATTCACCGCGACGGTACTATGGAAGGGCCGAATTTGGAATCTTTGCGCGAAATTGCTAACGCTATTTCGATTCCGGTGATTGCTTCCGGTGGCGTTAGTTCGATCGCAGATTTGTTGAGTTTGCTGGCTTTGGAACCAATTGGTGTCAAAAGTGCGATCGTCGGTAGGGCAATTTATACCGGCGATATCTTGCTAAAAGAAGCAATTCAAGCAGTCGGACAAGGGCGCTGGCAGGATGTACCCCCAGATTTAGGCTCTTCGAGTTTTGCTTGATAGTCATGTCGAGTTAACTGGCTACCCAATATGTAACAGTTATCAATTTTCCGACTCACAGTCAACAGTCAACAGTCATTAGTCATTAGTCATTAGTCATCAGTCATCAGTCATCAGTCATCAGTCATCAGTCATCAGTCATCAGTCATCAGTCAACACTCAACACTCAACACTCAACACTCAACACTCAACAGTCAGCGTAGAATCGTCAGTCAGCGTAGAATCGTCTTTCTTACCATCATCGTACCCATGTTTTTTAACCATACAATTACAGCTTTAAGTTCTGGGATGGCATCCCTAGTTGATCCCATACCTTTGTTAGCAACAGTCGAGGCAGAAAATTCGCCGATCGTCCTCAGCGGAGTTTTGCTCAGTTTGGTAGTGATTTATATCGCCAGTAAAATCGGCGCGGAAGTGGCTCTAAAATTTGATTTTCCCCCGGTTTTGGGTGAACTTGTAGCAGGGGTAATTATTGGAATATCTGCTTTACACTTGCTCGTTTTTCCCGGAAGCGGGCTGTCAGCCTCAGACTCAGGGATTATGACAGTTCTGCAATCGATTAATCATCTGTCTCCTGCCGCCCTCACCAGTGTCTTTGAATCGCAGAGTGAAGTCATTTCAGTGCTAGCTGAATTAGGCGTGATTATTCTGCTGTTTGAAATTGGCTTAGAGTCGGATCTCAAACAACTCAAGCAAGTGGGGATTCAAGCTACCGTTGTCGCCTGCGTAGGTGTGGCATTTCCCTTTGCCGCTGGTACTGCGGGCTTAATGATAATTTTCCACACGGCGGCAATTCCAGCAATTTTTGCGGGGGCAGCTTTGACGGCAACCAGCATTGGAATTACCTCCAAAGTTTTGTCTGATTTAGGACAACTGAACTCTAAAGAAGGTCAAATCATTGTCGGTGCGGCGGTGATTGATGATGTGCTGGGAATTATTGTCCTGGCTGTTGTCGCCAGTTTAGCCAAAACCGGTGAGATTGATGTTGTTAATGTCATCTATTTGATTGTCAGCGCCACTGTTTTTCTGCTAGGTTCGATTCTGTTGGGCGGTGTCTTCGACAAAACCTTCTCGGCGGTGGTGGGTCAACTAAAAGGTCGCGGCAATATTATCATCCCGGCATTTATTTTTGCTTTCTTCATGGCTTTTCTGGGCAATGCAATTCATCTAGAAGCGATTTTGGGTGCGTTTGCGGCTGGTTTGGTGTTGGATGAAAGCGATGCCCGCCAGGAGTTGGATGAAATGGTGAAACCCATCGCCGATTTATTTGTACCCATCTTCTTTGTGGCGGTGGGAGCACGGGCGGATTTGGGGGTTTTGAACCCAACAGTGCCGGATAATCGGGCAGGACTTTTGATTGCCGTATTTTTGATTGTGGTTGCTATTTTGGGCAAGATCGTAACAGGTTGGGTGGTGTTTGGTCAGCCGGGAATCAATCGATTGGCGATCGGAGTGGGGATGATTCCTCGGGGCGAAGTCGGGTTAGTGTTTGCCGGCATCGGTTCCGCGAGTGGGGTTTTGGATAAACCGTTAGAAGTCTCGATTATTATCATGGTGATTCTGACGACTTTTTTGGCTCCGCCTTTTCTGCGGATTGCCTTTGGCGATACGGTAGAGCCTCCTGCTAGCGGGGAACTTTCTAGCGAGAAAATCGTTTGATATCATTTCCGGTTACACCGGAATGATGTTGACTGTTGACGGTTGACGGTTGACGGTTGACAGTCAACTCGAATTTACTATTCCGATGCTAACGGATTTGATATGATTGAGGGAATTTGAGTCTGGGCGATCGACTGATTTAGAAACATAAATATCGATCGTCCCAATTTATTGAGCCGTAATAATAAGTCCTAAGTTGTTTGAAGCGGCTACAACTTAACTTTCAACTGATAACAATTGTCAGCGAGTTCAATCAGTTCGCCGAGGCCCCAGCTACCCTGATCGTTCAAAAGTTCCGCTAGTTGATTCGGGATGGCTTCTCGGCCCAGAAATGCCCCGCTGATGGCACAAGCCATTGCTGCGGTGGTATCCACATCGCCACCGACGGCGATGCTAGTGCAGAGAGTTTCCCAGTAATCTTGAGGCGTTCTCAAAAACGCATATAAACTCCACAAGACGCTACCGACTACAAAAGGCGAGATTCCTTGCCAAGAGTGCTGGTAGTTTAACGGTAGTCCAGCTCTTGAAATCAACTCTACGGCTGACTCTGGGGGCAATTTGACCCAATCAATCAAATCTTTGAGCAAAGCAGCAAAGGAAGAATCAACTTCTGCTACCAATTCGCTCAGTTGGCTCAGAAATGGCTCAGTTTCAATCATCATGTCAGATTGAAGGGCGATCGCCACAGCCCCGGCGATCGCCACAGCCCCGGCACAACACCGTGAATCTTGATGGGTGATGCGCCCTTGATCGCAAGCAGCTTGTACAAGCTGGGACGGGTCATCGTAGAATATTAAGCCGATCGGTGCAGCCCTCATCGCACTGCCATTACCAGCATTGGGAGCAGGAGTACCAGCTTTTTGCCAAGCAACGCCCCGTATCAGGCGGTTTGCAGCTTCTTCTGTCGATCGACCCCGCCCGACAATGCGCTCTTGAGCGAAAATGTCAGCAATACGGGTAGCGTAGTCGCTGGGGTCGAATTCGCCACAAGCGACGTAGCTTTGGAGGAGTTCGCGGGCGAGTTGGGAGTCGTCGGTGTATTGACCAAAAGGAAAGCCGAAGCGATCGCGATCTTTGATTTTTTTGAGTCTAACTTCGTAGCGGACAAAGTTTTGGCAAACTTCGGGAGGATAGCCTTCTACTCTACAGCCTATAGCGTCGCCGAAACACTGACCGATCAGACAACCTCTAAATTGTTCCAGACGCGGTACTGTCATTTATCTAGCTTTGAGTAGGTCGATCTAATCTTATGTTAAATCCCCGACTTCTTAAAGCCTGCGGGGACTGGGACACTGCCCATTTGTGTCAACTTAAGACTAAAACCCTCTGTAATTCTGAATGAAAACATTACTTCCTCGGTCTCTATCTCCCAGAGAACCGAACATGATTCCCAAAATAACCTATAGTAATATCAGCCCTAAAAGATGTCTATTTCGGTTAATTTAGGCGTTAGTAATTGACTTTTTTGGAGTCAGCATATAAAAGAGGAATGTGATAGCACTTATTTACCCACGAGTGCTACAGCACCGCTTTGCAAAACAGGAATTTCAATTCGGAACTCTGTTCCTTGATTGGGTTGAGAGAAGCACTCGATGGAGCCACCGTGCTTATCAACTACAATTTGATAGCTGATGGATAGCCCTAATCCTGTTCCTTTACCAGTTGGTTTTGTGGTGAAAAAGGGATTGAACACCTGTGGTCTAACAGTTTCCGTTATCCCAGGGCCATTGTCTTCAATTTGAATCACCACGTTTTTAGAATAACCGGGCCCAGTTTCCTTTGTGACTAACTTAGTCCGAATAGTGATGCAACTGGGATTCTTTTGGATATTTTTTGGAGAACGCTGATTGTCGTAGTTTTCCAAAGCATCGATCGCATTTGCCAAAATATTCATAAAGACTTGGTTCAACTGTCCGGCATAGCACTCTACTCGCGGTAAGTCGCCGTACTCTTTAACAATTTCAATAGCAGGATGAGCCGGATTTGCCTTCAGTCGATTTTGCAAAATCATCAATGTGCTGTCAATTCCCTCGTGGATATCCACTGGCTTCATTTGGGCCTCATCCAGCCGCGAGAAGTTTCGTAGCGACAGGACAATTTGACGAATGCGATCGGCTCCTACCTTCATTGAAGTCAACATTTTGGGCAAATCTTCACTAATGTAGTCCAGATCGAACTCTTCAATTTTTTCCTGAATTTGGGCATTAGTTGGATAGGTTTGCTGGTAAAGCTGAATCAACTTTAGTAAATTTTGTGTGTAGTCGGCAGTATGGCTCAGGTTGCCATAGATAAAGTTGACTGGATTATTAATTTCGTGAGCAACACCAGCAACCAGTTGCCCCAAACCTGACATTTTCTCTGCCTGAATAAGCTGTGCCTGAGTTTGCTGCAAGGTTTTGAGTGCAACCTCAGCTTCCTCTTTTGCTTGCCTTAACGCAGCTTCGGCTTGCTTGCGCTCAGTAATATCCAGTGTCAAGGATGCAACTCCAACAATCTTTCCAGCATTCCCTACTAAAGGCGTATTGAACCATTCGCAAATAATGGTTTGACCGTTTTTGGTAATATTTTCGTTGACGCTGTAGATTCCTCCAACCTGACTCAACAACTCGTTCATAACTTGATCGACTATCTTTCTGGCAGACGCAGGCACAATTAATTCTGCGGCATGGTGTCCGATCGCCTCTGTAGCCGTGTAACCAAAAATCTGCTCTGCCGCTGGATTCCAGGCCGTGACTTTAAAGTTTAAATCCCATTCCACAACTGCCAGTGCGCTTTGGCGGAATAGAAAAGATAGCCGCTGTTCCGACGCTTTGAGTTCCTCTTCTGCCTGTTTCCGTTGAGTAATGTCAATCCCTGTTTTGATGATGTACTCAATTTCACCTTGATTATCCAGTAAAGCAGTATCTGACCAGGCAATCAGTCTGAGTTGTTGATCTTTGCTCACCCAACTGCCTTCATACTGCTGGGGAAAATTACCAGATTGTAAAGACTCAAAAGCAGTTTTGGCTTGTCCTGCTAAGTCTGAGTTCGGGAACAATTCCCAAAGGTAGCGCCCTTTTACTTCACTAAAGGAGTAATGAGTCATTTGTTCGCAAGCTCGGTTAAAGCTAACGATTTGTCCCTGCGGGTCGAGCACAACTACCAGGGCACCTGCAATTTCAAGAATGGCTGAAACGAAATTGCGTTCCACTTCAACTGCTTTAATCAGTTCCTCTAACTGGGTTGCCATATTGTTAAAAGCGATCGCCAATGTCCCCAGTTCGTTTTGGCTGTCGATCTTGACCCGCGTCTCTAATTGCCCCGCACTGAGTTCAATAGCTGCCGTGGTTAAGCGCTGGAGCGGCACCACAATTTGCCGAATAAAGAGAAAGCCAATGCCAATAGCAACGATCGTCACCACCGCCAATGAGCCTCCCATAATTGAGAGCATTTGGTAAACGGGAGCATAAGCCTCAGCCGTGGGCAGTTCTACAACCACATTCCAATTCACGCTCCGAACTAAGGCACTAGCTCCCAATACTTCTACCTGCTTTAGACCTTGATAAACGTTAAGGCGCTTAGTATCTTCGGATGCTTTCAAAAATTGAAAGAAAGGGCGCTGAGAAATATCTTGAAGTTGAAAATTTTCTGGCTTACTACCCTTTTGAGCAATGAGAAAATTACGCTCATCAACTACATAAACATAACCCGTCTTGCCGACCTCGGTTTGGGAAACAATAAACCAGAGAAAGTTGAGATTTACCTGTGCTAATAGTACCCCATCCACCTCATCTCGCTCATTCCGAATCGGAACCGCCAGAAGGGTTTTTGGTTCGTGGGTTTGAGGATTAATTTCTACAGAACTGACATAATCTTCCTGTTGTTTGAAGGCACGAATAAACAGTGGCGAATTGGCTGGATTTTCTAACTTGAGCGGTTCGTATGGTGAAACTGACGCGACAACTTGTCCCTTCCGGTTCAAAATGGCAACGGCTTCATAAGCATCATTATGACGAGTCAACCCTTCCAAAAGGCTCTGCTGCGCTTGAGGTTGAAAGTTTGTGAGTCCTTTGACCCTAGCTAAATAGCTCAGTTTTCGTTTCAAGTCATCTAGATAATTATCAATCTGCCCTGCTGCTGTCTGACTACGCTCTTGTTGGAGCGATCGCGATTGCTGGATCTGCGCCTGAAAGCTGAGGTAGATCAGCAAGCCACCAGTGGGCAGTAAGCTCAGGAGAACCAAAAATATCAAACCATAGCGGAGCTGATTTGCAATAGAAAAGAAGGGTTGCCAGAGATGTGAAGGGGAGCTTTTGGCGATCGGAAGAGCGCGATCGTGGCGTTGATTTTGCATCGGACTTAGGCTCAATATTAGTAAATCAATTAATCGGCGCACTAAGGAGAAACATCGATTTTGCCAGTCGTCACAGCTTCTCGGATGGTCTTGAAAGTGTCCTCTTCCTGAGACGTGAGAGTGCCACGGAAAGGGGCAAAGTCGTAGATTTTCTCCTTGAGCCCAAACTTGTAAAGTTTTCCTTCCCAGCGACCTTGCTGGGTTAACACTGCCACATTTAGCACCAGATTGGGAATGTCCTGCAGAACGCTAGTTAGGACTTTGCCGGGAGCCAGTTCGTACTGATCCTTGGCCCAACCAATCACAAGGACTCCTGGCTTTTGCGTAACGGCTTTTAGCGCGGCTAACCCTGCCTGATCCGCGTTGATTGCCAAAACATCTACTCCAGAGGCAACCATATCCGTTGCGACTTTGATGGCTTTGTCGGTATCAACCCAAGAATTGAGAAAAGCAGTCGAGGCTTGAACAGAGGGATTCGTTGCCTTCACTCCCCGCCTAAACAAGGCTTCTTCTTCTTTGTAAACCGGATAAGCTGCACCTACAATATATCCAACTTTATTGCTTTTGGTCTTCATGGCAGCCAAAGCACCTGTGAGGTACCCCACCTCACCCGATCGAAAGGCAACAGCCCCCAAATTTTGGTTATTCCCTGGATAGGTTGTAACCATGGCAAATTTCGTTCGCGGAAATTCTTGAGCGACCTTTTCGACAGCTTTGACATAGGCACCACTGCATGCAATTACCAGGTCATAGCCTGACTGGGCATATTTGCGAATGGCAGCTTCACTATCTTCATTGTCAAGGCCATTAAAGTCTACCTGAGCATTAAATTTATCTTTGATTAGGTTTAACCCTTCAAAGCAGGCTTGAGCCCAACTGTTCTTGTCTTTGGAGCCTGTGACGAGCAACGCCACTCTAAAGCTGCTAGAGGTACTTGCTTCAGGGGAAGAGTTTACGTTCGGAGTCGATCGACTGCAACTTATCACAAAAACCAGAGCTAGAGCCGCCAGAGTCATTTGTTTCAAGAAAGATTGAATTCGCATAATAGCTTTTCGCAACCAGATTACTTTTTCTACGCCGATAAATTTCTTAAACGGTATCTCAACAATCTTCAAATTTCTTACTATCGTTTGTCTTTAATGCCTTTGACAGATTCAGCGTAACACTGATTTAACCTCAAAAACAAGTAAGGACACGGCACTGCCGTGTCCTTACAAATATCACCGGAAATTAACCGAATTCGCGATTACTTAACAAACAGCATTTCTTGATAAGTAGGCAGCGGCCACAAATCATCAGCCACTTCACCCTCCAGAGCATCCGCATAGTTGCGAACCTCATCCATCAAAGGACGAATTGTTTGCGAAGCATACTGCATATGGTCTTCTGTCGAAGCAAAATCGTGCTTGCTCAAAGCATCACTCAACTTGCCCGCAGTATCCATCATAGACTTAACCAGCACCGCTACTTTTTCGGCCGTTTCCTTTTCCAGTTCAATCCCAATCTCTTTCAACTTAGAAACCGTGCCGGAAAGTTCAGCTAAATACCTCACCGCAGCCGGGTAAATGATAGTTTTTGCCATGCTTGATACCAGTTTTGCTTCGACTTCAATTGCCAGCAAATACTGCTCTGCATAAACATCGTAACGGCTTTCCAATTCAACGGGAGTCAGAACACCTGTCTTTTCAAACAAGTCTTCAATATATCCTTCCTTCAACACGGGCAAAGCATCTGCAGTAGTCCGCAAGTTAGCTAAACCCCGTTCCTCAACAGCCATTTTGTGCCATTCTTCCGAATAGCCATTGCCGCCAAATACAACCGCACCGTGCTCGTCCATCACTTCTTTGAGAATTGTTTGGATGGCAGCATTCAGTTCAGTTCCGTTAGCCAAATCGCTTTCTAATTTGTTAGCAATCCAGTCCAAAGAATCTGCAAGAATTGTATTCATCGCCACCAGCGGCCCGGAAACAGACTGACCGGAACCTACTGCACGGAATTCAAATCGGTTTCCAGTAAAGGCAAAGGGCGAAGTCCGGTTTCTGTCCCCAGCATCCTTCATGAAAGTAGGCAGTGTTTCTACACCTAAGTTCATAATTCCCCGACATTGAGAGTCCTTAACTTCTCCCCGGCTAATTTGCCCGAAGATATCTTCTAATTGCGAACCCAAATAGACAGAGATAATTGCTGGTGGAGCCTCATTTGCACCCAATCGGTGGTCGTTGCTGGCAGTAGCAACTACGGCGCGCAACAGCGGCCCGTATTTGTGAACTCCGCGAATCACAGCGCCGCAGAACACTAGAAATTGTATGTTCGAGTGCGGTGTATCCCCGGGGTCTAATAAGTTCCCTTGGGTGGCATTGCCCACCGACCAGTTGACGTGTTTGCCAGAACCGTTAATGCCGGCGAAAGGCTTCTCGTGCAGCAAACACATAAAACCGTGTTTCTTCGCAGTGTTGCGAAGAATTGTCATGGTTAATTGTTGGTGGTCGCTGGCGACGTTTGCCGCTTCAAAAACTGGTGCAATTTCAAACTGACCGGGAGCTACTTCGTTGTGCCGGGTTTTGGCAGGAATTCCCAGCCTGTACATTCTTTCTTCTACTTCCTGCATGAAGACTTGAACGCGC
The DNA here is from genome assembly GCF_036701485.1 of Microcoleus sp. Pol11C3. Lineage (NCBI taxonomy): Bacteria > Bacillati > Cyanobacteriota > Cyanophyceae > Oscillatoriales > Microcoleaceae > Microcoleus > Microcoleus sp. Pol11C3. The sequence goes on from NZ_JAUBQW010000046.1 coordinate 13,541, forward strand.
TCTGGAATCGCTCCAAAATAGTGGTCGTCAAATTGCTGACCTTTCGCAGGAGGTTTGCCAAAAAGGGTGCGACCTGCTAGCAGTAAATCGGGGCGGTTGTTGGTGAAATTGGCATCTACCAGGAAGTATTCTTGTTCAGAACCGCAACTGGAATTTACCGGAGCAACTTCGGTATTTCCTAATAGCTTTAACACTCGGGTTGCTGCTTTGTTCATTGCGGCAATGGAACGCAAAAGCGGGGTTTTCTTGTCTAAGGCTTCACCTGTCCAGGAGATGAAAACAGTAGGAATGCACAATGTCATCCCGTTGTCTGTTTCCATGACATAAGCAGGGCTGGTGACATCCCAGGCTGTATATCCACGAGCGGCGGCGGTGGAACGGATGCCGCCGTTGGGGAATGAGGAGCCGTCTGGTTCGCCTTGTACGAGAACTTTGCCTGCAAATTCTGAGATGACGGAGCCGTCGCCTTGCACTGAGATGAAACCGTCGTGCTTTTCGGCGGTACCGTTGGTCAGGGGGTAAAATACGTGAGCGTAGTAGAGGGCTCCTTTGGAAATAGCCCAATCTTTCATTGCTACTGCAACTACATCAGCTACGGAAGCATCTAGTTTTTGCCCGGTTTGAACGGTGTTTTTTACTGATTTGAAAATGCTTTTGGGCAGACTTTCTTGCATCTTGCTCAGAGTAAAAACGTCTGTAGCCCACATATCTTCTAGCCGCTTGGGAGGCCGACCAGGCATCAGTTTGCGGTTGACGATTTGAGAAATTGCTTGAACGCGCGATTCGTTTCCACTCATGGTTATTTTTATTTGGGTTGCAGGACGAGTAGTTGTGAAAAAATAGATGTTAGCAAAAGTTTAACGATTGACAAATATGTTGGATTTACCCAAGATTTTTTGTCAATGCTAACTTATGGGAGGATGCCTTTTTTGGCAAGCTCTAAAAGATTGGAGGAGCGAGGCTCAATCACTTCGCCGTCCACCGGCTGTGACAATCCAGTGTGAGATGCGGTTGGATTTCGGTTATTAGCAAGAAAATAGATGACAAGAGTTTGTACTAACTTGAGTCAGCTTTATAGATGTCCTCGCTGCACAGATTTAGTAACTAATCTTCACCCTGGTCAGCTCAAAAATTTTGTGCGAATCAATTCCGATGAATTCAGGTCAAAACTACTTATGGTTTTTAACGGTTCGACGATCGATAAATCGCAGTCCAGCAAACAACGCACTCGTTTAGGGGTTTTGGAGAATTATGGAGAGTACACAATCTACACTTGGAGAGTCTAAACAATCATTAACGAAATAAATGTATCCTAGGCTACAGAAGTTTAGGTTTTTTTCAGAAAGGTCGATCGCACCGATCGCACACAACCGCAGGGTTTCAGTTTAACAGGACGCGGGGCGCTGAAACAGGGGGGCGATCGTACATTTACAGGACTTACCCAGGCACACTATATATAGTGTGCCAAGAAAGGGATCTCGCTTTGACGTTGCTGAATTAGGGTATGAAATTTGTAGGGGCAATCCCCCCGTGGTGGCCCCACCGCTGGCGGGGTAAGCTTTTATTCAGCAGCGCCACAAAACTTTCTCGGCGCAGTAAGGGGGATTTATATGAATTTAAAATGAAGAGATTTAGAGCAAGACTTCAGCCAGTTTTAGACGCCGTTTATTGAGCATAAATGAGTAAAATTTTAAATTTTATTTAATTGGCTGGTAATCGGAAGACTTCAGAGCATGAGCCAAAAAACGTTCTGTATAATACAAAGCCAGTTGATTGCTAGGGCCATTAAAAACTGTATCAAAGGCGTGTTCAGCCCAAGGGATTTCAAGCAAAATAGCACGATTGCCCGTGGCGCGTAATCGTTCGTAGAGCGATCGCCCAAACTTAGCCTGCACGATATGGTCGCGACCTGCATAAACCAGTAGAGAAGGGGGAAGATTCGGTTTAACGTAATTGATGGGAGAAGCCCGACGGTAAAGCTGATTGAGTTCGTCTGGGGTTCCTCCGAGAAAGGCACGCAAGACGGCTCTAACATCTATTGCATCAGGAAAAGGTGGGTCATTGTATCCCCCAATCAGGTCATTTGGCCCGTAATAGTTCACCACGGCTCTAACTGGAAGCACGCTTGAATCATAAGCAGTTAGCATTGCTAAATGAGCACCGGCAGACCTTCCCATCAGAGCAATTCTATTGAGATCGATTTCCCAATCATCGGCATGAGTTTTGATGTAGGAAAGAGCGGCTTGTACGTCCTCAAGCTGAGCAGGAAATCGATACTTGGGAGCGTGGCGGTAATCAATTGCAACCACACAATAACCTTGAGCGGCCATGTAGCGACTGAATTCCTCATTGTAATCAGGATTGCCTCTGAGCCAAGCTCCCCCGTAGATCGTGATTATCGCCGGATATTTGCCAATTTGCATCGGCCGATAAAGGTTTAGTTTCAGTGAAACTCCGTCAGGGTTGGCAAATCCAATAGCCCGATCGATCCTAACGTCTCTAATCGGAATTCCTCGGAAGGCATCTGCGAGGATAAAGGGTTGAGGGCGTAGCTGCGCGCGATCGGCTTGAGGAACGGCTGCTAAATAGTTTTCCCCCAGAACAGCTTGCATTTGGGTAGCTATGGCTGCATTGGCTGCAGGGAATTGCATCAGGGGAAGCAGGCTCAGGATGAGGGCGAACAGGTTACAAATCAGTAAAATAATGTAGACTTTGCCTGAATGTCGCTTCCAAAGGTTTAGGAAAAGGGCGATCGTATGGATAGCAACTAACCAAGGACTGATTTCTGGTGCTCCCACCGCCAAAGGGTACAGAAATAGCGTGGGTGCTGGTATAATGACCCAGAGACTGAGAAATAGTGCGATCGCACTCAGGAACCAAGAAATAAATGGCGAGACTAAGAATGCTGCTAATAAAGGTAACTTTTTGCGGTTCTTCTTGCGGATCATCGGATTTTCGCAGCCTAATTTTTAATCAGTTTAAATTAATCTGGCTGTTTTTATTGGTAAGTCGATCGCCTCTGGCATTTTACCCAACCAGCAGCTTCATTGACTCCGACATCCTGCGTCGCTCGAAAATGCTGTGTATCGTTGTATTTTGATCCTTGACGTTGTTCGCTGTTTCTGGGAATCTTAAGTTGAGGCTGTCTGGCTAAACTAACTGTATGGGCTGTTACTCATCAAAAGTTTGGCTATTATTCCGATTTTGGTAGTTAGGCAGAGACAGCACTTAGGCACGGGTGTGGAGAAACCGGGTTTTTTTACAGATTTTTGAAATTTATGGAAACCTCAAATCGGAACGCAATTAAATTGTAGAGCAAGTGTATTTCTCAGGTAAAATCAAGTCTAATCCTTTAATTGCTGAGGCATAGTCTCATGCCCATTCCCAAACTCAGTGAAACAACGATCGAGCATAACACCTCTGCCCAATCCCTCAAGCGGGGTGAAGCTTACTATTTAGCTGGCAATGTTACCAGCGCAGTCCGGCGTGGCAATATGGTGCAAGCAGTAGTGGAGGGTTCCCAAGTAGAACCCTACCGTGTTACCCTGCCCTTTGATGATGCCGGATTAGGATCTACTTTATTCTGCACTTGTCCTTACGATAACGATGGGTGGTGTAAACACATTGTGGCGACTTTGTTCTTGTGTCTGCGGCAACCAGAAATAATTGAGCAGGGTCCGACACTGGAACAATTGCTCGATCGCCTCAACGATGTACAAACCCAGCAATTAATACAGCATTTAGTAAAAAAAGAACCATCACTCATTGATGCGATCGAACAATACATTAACTTAATTGCTATTCCTGCACCTTCAAGCCAACCAACCAAAGCACCCCGCCACACCTCCATCGATCCTGCTCCCTTTCGACACCAAGTACGACGAATTTTGCGAGAGGCTGTGAGGTATTTGGAGGATGGATGGGAGGAAGACCCGATTACAGAAGAACTTTTAGATCTAATTCAGCGAGCCCAGGAATTCAGCGAACATGGGGATGGCAACAACGCCTTAGTAATTTTAGAAGGCATCACCACAGCCTGCGTTGAAGATTGGAATGATGTTGAAGAGTTTGGCGCTGAAAATTATGAGATAGCTAACGCTTTAAATGAAGCTTGGACAGAAGCCATTTTGACTGCTCAACTAACTGCTGAAGAAGAGATCGATCTCCAGGTGATGTTAGAAGCTTGGCAAGATGAATGGGATTGTGATTTCAGCATGAGCTTGGAAGCTTTACGCCAAGGTTGGGATGACCCCCTACTCCAACAGGTACTTGAAGGAAACATTACTGGGCAAGGAGTTTGGGCTGGTGACGCACCAGACTGTGCTCGCGACTTAGCATTGATTCGCTTGCAAATCCTCGATCGCCAGGAACGCGAGCGAGAATACTTATACTTAGCCCAAGCAGAAGGTTGTGCTCAACAATACTTGACGATGTTAACTCGTTTGGGGAGAGTAGAAGAAGCAGTGGAAGCTGCTGCTACTGAGATGCAATCAGCGGAAGATGCTTTTGCTCTTGTTCAAACTTTAAAACAACAGGGAGCCTTAGAACAAGCTCTGAAAATTTGTCAAGCTGGGTTAAATTTGTCTGGTCATTGCCATTACGAACTGGCAATCTCGATGAGTGAGTTGGCTGTTGAGTTGGGGGACGACGAAGTTGCGTTAAATGCTAGAATCCAGATATTTAAAATCAAACCGTCCTTTAGGGATTATAGTTTAGTGAAGGAGTTAGGAAGAGATAGTTGGTCAACTTTGAAAGCCGATTTGTTAGCAACTCTGAAAAATAATGAAAGTTGGAAATTTACTGACGCGAAGGTTGATATTTTTCTGGATGAGGGAATGATTGAAGAGGCGATCGCCCTTGCTGATGACTTGGGTTATTACCACTCCGCACTGATTCACCGAGTAATGGGGGCTGCTATCAGCCACAGCCCCGATTGGGTAATCGCCAATGCTTGTCGGCGTGCTGCATCGATTATGGATCAGGGGAAATCAAACGAGTACAATCTTGCGATTAAGTGGTTGGAAAAAGCCCGCGCAGCCTATTTACAAACTGGGCAAAATCTTCAGTGGTCTGCTTATCGTTCTCAACTGATGCAAGTACACAGTCGGAAGCGGAAGTTGATGGAAATGCTCAAAAGTCCCGATTTAGATTGAGCCTTAAGTTTACCGTAAACCCAAGTTAAAGCGACCCAACCCAGGATCAAATAAACCTTACTTAATTTTTGCTTTCACGGCCCTAGATTCCACTGTGAATCCTGGAATATCTTGCAGTTCTGTTTCGCTCAAACTGTACTGTTCGCAAACCAAACTCAAACGAGTTCCGGTACTTTTAACGGCGTTGACAGAGTGAGTCAAATCTCCTTGAAAATAGATCAGCGAGTTGGCTTGCGGCTTAATCTGCCCGACTTGCTGTTTGTTGCGCCGCAGTATCAACTCTCCCCCTTGCAAGTTCGGCGGTACTTGTACGTACAAAACGCTGACGGCTGCGGGAGGTTCAACTGTTTTGCAGTACGATCGCAAAGATCGATCGATATGCGGATCGACGCGGGAACCTTCACCTAGCAACAAAGGGTTGAGGTAAAAAGCATTGCATTCACGCTGTAATGCTTGGTCTAGATAGGGTTTGAACAAAGGGAACCGCCGTTCTACTTCGGCGATTTCCGAACGTTGAAACACCACGGAAAACCCTTTTGTGCCAATGAAATCGCGATTGAGGTTGTTGATTGCTAGATAAGGGGAGGCTAGAATTGCTCCTCGCAAGTCGTTGAGGTAGTCGATCGAGAAAGCGTTAGGATGTTGGCTATAGTATTTCAAGGCACTCAAAAATCATCAAAGTTTAAGGAAACAGCAGATAGAAATGCAGCAATCACTCAGACTTGGGATTGCTTCGTTCCTCGCGGAGGACATAATAATCTTGATTTCAGTCCGCGTACTTAAGTCAAAGGTTTTTCTTAACTGCGGGCGATCGCCCGGAAGTGTCGCAACCGACTAGCAACTGCCAAATATTACTATACAGGCGATCGTTGTGGTGAGAAGATTTTATTGACAATTCGATTATACATGATGCCGCTTAGCAGCCGATCGCCCATTTATTTTAACTTGTCCAATTGCAGGGGCGGGCCTAATTTCTGCGATCGCATCCAGCCTCTGTTTTCTCACCGATTTCTTGAGTTTGCTAGCTGGAAAACAGATGCGTGTTGGCGCTGTGTAAGAAACATCTTGCTAAAAAAAGCAATCCGTGCATTAGATCCAAATGCTGGGAGGGCGATCGGGAATATCTAACGGGCGACAGAACGTTAATAAAGTTTACACATAGAGGGCTATCAAAAAAATACCAGCAGTCGGAACAGGTACTAAGTAATTAGTCAGATGAGAGCAATATTTCACCGGCTGGAGAAAAGCAAAGGTGCCTGGTATAATTAAAGAGTAAGTCAAAATAACAAACTCCCTCAAACGATATGGCAACAACATTGTACGAGAAAATGGGTGGAGAGTCAGCCATTAAAGAGATGGTGGATGATTTTTACCGCGATGTTTTGGCTGACGAGATAGTGAGCCACTTCTTCGATCATACAGATATGGAAAAGCAGCGCCGCCATCAAACTGCTTTTATCTCTTATGCCCTCGGGGGCACCAAGCAATACTCAGGCCGTTCAATGGAGAAGGCCCACGCAGGTTTGAATTTACAGCCTGAACACTTTGATGCAATTGTGAAGCATTTGACCGATGCCATCATTGCCCACGGCGCGTCCCAAGAGGATCTCGATGAAGCGCTAGGTAAGATCGCGGCTTTGAAAGAGGCTGTTTTGTACAAGTAATATCTAGTGAAGGCAACATGGTTTTTGCAGCCACTAGAATAGTGAAAAAAGTGGAGATTTCGTAAATGTGAAGCGAAAGCTCCACTTCGTTTTGTGCCGGATATAATGAACCGCGAAGACACGAAGAAAGAGAAGAGAAGAGTTCACAATTGAGGCGAAGATCGCTAAAGCTATTTAACCAATACCCCTATGAGTTGTGGCAAGCAATCGGGCGATCGATTGTGTAGATTTTTTAAGTTATTTTCTACTTGCTTTATGGATACCTGTTTGATTTTTTACAGTAGCTTATTCGGCTACCCACGGTATTGCTGAAGTATATTTCACCTCAACGAAGAGCACCATTCTCGCTTAAAAGGTTCGACTGCCTGTTCCACAAAGAGTGAGTTTTCTTGTGGGGATTAGGGGTTGGGCAGGAGAACCAGCCCGTAAAAAGCCTATTGAAAATAGTGCAATATCTCAGTTTGACCGCATTTGTCCATTTACTTGAAATGCTGACAAGTTATATTCCTCCTTTAGCTAGAGGACGGCCCCTAAAAACCCGTCTAAAATATAGGTATCGATCATTAGGGCAAAAACCAACTTTTTTGTTTCTGAGATCCAAAAGCTTCTCCCCTGAAGGGAGGGACTGGTTCGCGAAGGCTAAGATCATGGCGGATATGGCTACACTGATCGTTTACGTGGCGACTAAGCTACCGAAAAAATCAAAAAGCCTGTCTACAGATGACGGCGCAAAAGGAGGAAAAAAGCTATGAAAAGAGTCATAGACGAAATTAAGATATTTCTCCAAATCAAGAGTGGATTAGAGTTACTAAGCTTAATACTAGCCATTTACTTGCTCTTCGCCAACGGTTCCTATCCAATCCTAAAACTGAATAGCCTGTAACTAGACCTACCTCAAAAAAACCGAACACCCAGAGCCCCGACTTCTTAAAGAAGTCGGGGCTCTAACAGCGAGATAGTTTTACGTTTAATTAGTTCATTTACTTAGTTCGGCCTTTGGCCAGATGACAACCCTTAACGGCTCATAGCAAAATCTATAATATTTCGAGTCAGAGTGTATGCCGCAATACTTCGGAAAACTCCAAACTACTGAACAGCCTTGGTCAACGATCGGCTCAGTACAATCTATCAATAAGACCGATCGCACCCTTCACTTTAATTGCGGCGAAACCTCCCTAAAAATCAGCATCCTCGCACCGAATTTAATCCGAGTGCGAATGTCCCCTACAGGTGAATTTAACAGCCGATCGCACTCAATAACCCTCGCTGACGAAGAGTGGGAAATTATACCATTTGAAGTGCGAGAAACCGAGGAAAAAATAGAAATTGAAACCGCAGGAATATTAATTTCCGTAAAGCGAGAGCGCCCTGCAATCGAATGCTTTGACAAATCGGGAAAACCCTTTGCTAGCGACTGCGATCGCAGTATGGGATGGCGCGCAGGTGCAACCGCGGGCTGGAAGCGCATCGAAGCAGACGAGCACTTCTACGGTTTCGGCGAACGCACCGGCTTTCTCGACAAACTCTCCGAAGTCAAGACAAACTGGACAACCGACTCCCTCGACTACAATTCCCTCACCGATGAAATGTACCAGGCGATCGCATTTTACATCGCCCTGAATCCCGATCGCGCTTACGGCATTTTCTTCAACACTACATTTTGGAGTCAATTCGACATCGGCGCCGAACAACCGGGGGTTTTGCGGATGGAAACCAGAGGCCCGGAACTCGACTACTACATCATTTACGGCCCGGAACCAGCCCAAATTATCGCCACCTACACGCAGTTAACTGGCCGGATGCCGCTTCCGCCAAAATGGGCGCTGGGATACCACCAATGCCGCTGGAGCTACGAATCCGAGGACATTGTGCGCGAGTTGGCGAAGGAATTTCGCGATCGGGCGATTCCCTGCGATGTCATCCACCTCGACATCGACTATATGCGCGGCTACCGCGTTTTTACCTGGAGCCCGAAGCATTTCCCCGATCCGGCGAAACTGATCGCAGACTTGAAAGCAGCGGGTTTTAAGGTTGTCACGATTGTCGATCCCGGTGTCAAGTACGAACCGGAAGCAGATTATGAAATATTCGATCGGGGTGTCGAGAATGACTATTTCGTCCGCACCGCAGAGGGAAAGCTATTCCACGGTTACGTTTGGCCGGACAAAGCGGTGTTTCCCGACTTCATGAGGCCGGAAGTGCGCGAATGGTGGGGCGAATTGCACAAAACTCTGACAGATGTTGGGATTGCGGGGATTTGGAACGACATGAACGAACCTGCGATCGCAGAACGGCCTTTTGGTGACGGCGGCGAACACATCAGCTTTCCCCTGGATGCACCGCAAGGCCCGGAATCCGATCGCGCTACCCACGTCGAAACGCACAATTTGTATGGGTTGATGATGGCGAAAGCTTGTGCTGAGGGGTTGCAAAAAGTGCGATCGGGCGATCGATCTTTTGTGCTGACGCGATCGGGTTTTGCGGGCGTTCAGCGTTACTCGTCGGTATGGATGGGCGATAATCAATCGCAGTGGGAACACTTAGAAATGTCGCTACCAATGCTTTGCAATATGGGGCTTTCCGGTGTGGCGTTTGTCGGTTGCGACATCGGCGGTTTTGCGGGGAATGCAACCGCTGAATTGTTCGCGCGGTGGATGCAGGTGGGGATGCTGTATCCCTTGATGCGCGGTCATTCGGCGATGAGTACGGCGCAGCACGAACCGTGGGTTTTTGGCGATCGTACTGAGAAGATTTGCCGCGAATACATCAATTTGCGCTATCAGTTGTTGCCTTATATTTACACGTTGTTTTGGGAAGCTGCGACGGCGGGAACGCCGATTTTGCGACCGCTACTGTATCACTTTCCGCGCGATCGGGCAACTTATCACCTTTACGATCAAGTATTACTCGGCCCGTCGCTGATGGCTGCACCTGTTTACCGCCCGGGAGTTGAGCATCGCGCTGTGTATTTGCCGGAGGGGACTTGGTACGATTGGTGGACGGGCGAATGCTATCAGGGCCCGATGCACATTTTGGCTGATGCACCTTTGGAGAGAATGCCGCTTTACGTGCGGGGCGGGGGCATAATTGCGTTAGCGCCTGTGAGGCAATTTGTCAGCGAAGAACCGCTTGATTCATTGAAAATGCGAATTTGGCCCGGAAGCGGTGAATGGACGCTTTATGAGGACGACGGACACAGTTTTGAACATGAAAAAGGTGTCTGGGCTACGACTAATTACAAGGTGTATTTGGAAGGGGAAAAAATTATCGTTGAAATTGCCGCGCGGGAGGGTCAATTTTTGATATCAGAACGCGAAGTTATTGTGGAAGTTGTTGGCGTTGGCGAACAGCGATTTACAGATGACGGTACGGTGCGGCGTTTGACATTTGGATAACTTTGGCATAAAGCGGTTTATGCTATGGTGGGATTCATTCAGGGCGATCGCTCGATCTGGCAGAGTTTGAGATGGAAAGGGCGATCGTATCATGGAAAATAGGTAAGTCTCTGATTCCGGTGTGGTGCGATCGAATTCATCCGCAAGTACAGCAAAACTAAAAAAATGGAAATTAACACCTTGGAGGATTTAGATAAACTTGAACTCAAGATTCGTCAGGAAATTAGCAAATACCGGCTAGGTGATGTTTTGTACTCTCTCTATCAAAGAAAAGATAGCTTGCGTCCCTTTATAGCTGCGGGAGTTGCCCTATTTGCTGTTAGATTTTCCGAGCCTAGCATAGTAAGCCAAAAAATTAAATTACTAAACATTGATACAATCATAAGACTTGTTTCTGATTACTTACTAGCCGACCCTATAACCTTTGACCAAGAATTAGAGAATAATTTTATGGGCTCTAATCCCGCTTTTGTGATGTTGAGATTAGCCTGTAGCCAATTTCCATTTGAGGTTAGTGAATTCAGTCAATTTTCAAGACCTATCTTACTTTGCCATGAGATTCCCAATAGTTTAGTAGGTAAGCCAGGTATTAGACAATTCGATATACAAAAAGAATTTTCGGCTCTTAATGGAGTCTCTATACATGAGTTTATCCATATTGGATTTGCAGCATCTGCATTTGCAAAAAACAATTTTGCGTTTTCCTTAAACTTGTTTAAAAAAGTACGCTCCCAAGGTATTAGTCTTCTTGATGATAAAGCTATCTCTCAGGTCGTTTACCAGTTAGCAGGCGATCAAGTTAAAATTACGACCTTGTATGACAAGCGTAAAAACAACGATCGTAGATTTAGAATGTATGATTTTAATCCTCTGCAGACATATCCCCTAGTATTTCCTTGCAAAAGTAAGGGTTTTGGGAATTTTGGACAAGACTTTATGTGCGCTCCCGTGCCTGGTTTAATTGATGATAGAATGTCTATCGGTATATATTATCAACTATTTAATAAATTTAAAAACAAGTTTTCTGATTATTTTGGATATGTTTTAGAAGAGTATTTAAAACTTATCTTAAATAACTCTATTACTTCAGAAAAAATTATTGATATACGCGACCTTGGTATAAAAAACTCACAATCTCCTGATTATGCAATTATTGATGGTAGCGTAGCGATCGTTTTGGAGTGTAAAGCAACCAAATTTAAATTACCTGCTAAAACTATCTCATCTGAAGAGGATATCAATGATAGTTTGGAACAAGTCCTAAAAGGTTTAATACAAATTGATACCTTTATCAAAGCCTGCAAAGCCCGAGCCAGTAATCTAGATGAATTTCATGACTGCAGCAGATTTATGCCGGTGTTAGTTACTCTTGAAGATATGTATTTAATTAATAGTGATGATTTTCGCGCTCACATAAATGAGTTATTGAAAAAAGAACAAATCGTCAATCTAGATTGGCAAATACTCTCAATTGGTGAGCTAGAACGTTTGCAGCCTCATCTAGCAGCGGGCATTCACTTATCTCAAGTGCTTCAAGATTTAAAACACAAAAGTTTTAATAATGTGTTAAAGGAGTTGGCTTCACAAACTCGCAAAACTTTTAAAGATTCTTTCCTCTATCCTAAGCAACAAGAACTATATCAGCGCCTTGGTCTTCCTGACAGAAGTGAATAGAAAAATTACTACTGACAACCTAGGATTTCCTTTGTTACAATATACCGTCAGGGGATGAGTAGACCCGACACCTACCCACAAACTATGCAACCCATCCAAATTAGCACCTTCCAAGCTTTGCGGCGCAGCCTGGGCCTGATAATCAAAGCTGCACCCATTGAACTCCGAAATTTAATATTACTCAACATTATCAGCGGTGCTGCCCCATCTGCCGTGCTATTTTTAGATAAATTAATCATTGATGAAGTATCTCGGTTGCTGTCGCAAACCCAAACAGCACAGCCCTTTGCTTTGATGCTTTCCCGGCCAATATTGCTGTGGAGTATTGCCGGAGTCTTAAGTCTCAAGTTAGTCGGCGATGCCCTAGACACAATGAACTCTTTTGTGGCGACATCTTTGCGCGATCGCGTTCAAGGCTTTGTCGAAGGAAAAGTCCTCGAAAAAGTCGCCAATTTCGACGATATTGCCCTCTTTGAAAACCCGGAACTATTAAATATAGTAGAACTCGCAAAAAGCGGAGTATCCAAAATACAGCAACTCGCCTTTACCATCAGCATGACTATCACGGGAATTTTTATATTTATTCCATCGATAGGCCTTGCTGCTGCAATAGCTTGGTGGGTGCCATTGCTGATGTTAATCTCATCATCTCCCTCAATTTACACCCAAAGAAAATATAGCAGAATCATCTGGAGAGTTCAAAGAAAGCAAGCTAAAATCAGCCGCGAAATGAACTTATCCGCTAGAGTATTGACGGGCGAAGAATATGCTAAAGAATTGCGTTTGTTTGGCTTGCAAGAACTTTGGCTAAAACGCTGGCAGGGTCAGTTTTTGCAATTTTTTAGCGAGATGCAGCAAATCCGAAAAAAAGGAGCTTTTGTTGTACTTTTCTGGTCGATGTTTAGTAGAATCGGAGTGGCTTTGCCATTTATTTATGTAGTAATAGGAGCTTTGGGTGGTCGCTATACTTTGGGCGATTTAGCACTCTATTCTGGTTTGATTGTCCAAGTAAAGCAAAGTTTGCAGATGCTGATTAGCACTTCTACTAATTTGTACGATATCTCTCTCAGCGTTAGTCCGATTTTTCAACTTTTGGAACTCAAACCAGAATTACAGTCTCCGCTTGTGGATGTGGCATCTCGCCTGCCTAGTTTACCAGAAAACGGGCAAGACTCCCGCCCCACAAAAGATAAAATTGGCATCGAGATTAAGCATTTATCTTTCTGCTATCCCGGTAGCAATAAAAGCACGGTTGAAGATATCAACTTAACGATTAATCCGGGTGAAATGCTAGTGCTTGTTGGTGAAAATGGCGCGGGTAAAACAACTCTTGGCAAACTCCTCGGCCGCCTTTACGACCCGACAAGTGGTACGATCGACTGGAACGGCAAAGATTTGCGATCGTACTCTCTAGCATACGTGCGATCGCGCATCGCCGTTGTTATGCAAGATTACGCCCGTTTCCCCTCGACAGTTCGCGAAAACGTCGGTTTCGGCGACTTGCTTTCCCTCTCAGATGACACCGCAATTAATGAAGCTATTTCCGAAGCAGGAATTAGCGCAAAAGTCAATAGTCTTTCCGCAGGTTTAGAGACTCCGTTGGGGAAACAATTAGAAGACGGCATAGACTTATCGGGGGGACAGTGGCAAAGAATTGCGATCGCCCGCGCCTTAATGCGGCTTTCTACAGCCGAAGTGCTCATTTTTGACGAACCAACCGCCGCCCTAGACCCCAAGACAGAACACGAAATTTACAGCATCTTCCGCCAAATAGCCGCCGGGAAAACCACGATTGTCATCAGTCACAGGTTGGGGTTGGCCAAAATTGCCGATCGTATCGCCGTCATGGAAAATGGTAAAATAGCAGAAATAGGAACTCACGACGAATTGATAGCATCAAACGGAATTTACTGCTCAATGTTCACCCGTCAAGCTAGCAGCTATATTTAGTAATTAGTCAACAGTCAACAGTCAACAGTCAACTGTTGACTATCTCCCCGTCAGCGTATCCGCATAAGGATCGGGCAAAGCTTGCTGCACTTCAAGCGACAAAGCATCCCCAGTCAACGGTTGGCTAATCAAATTTTTTTTTAGCCCATCCCCCCGGCGATCACGCTCTTGCAACTTCAGCAATTCCTCTTGATAAACAGCAACAATTCGCCCTAAACTCAGCACCAAATCATCCCAATTATCATCTCCCACCAACTTCTCAGAAATTCCCTCAAATAACTCTCCCGCTTGCCTTTTTTGCACATAAGCTTTCAAAAGCTTTCCCGACTTTTGCAAAACGGCCTGATAAATATCCCCATCCGACCACCACAGCCCCTGTTGACTCAGCAGCCAAGTCAAAATATACTCGCGAGCGTGTTGCTCCTTCACCCAGGCCGCGAGATACTGCAAATCTTCCATAGTTACAACAGTCTCCTAAATTTTCCTTAAAATGTCCGCTTGTTTGTATCTATCGTTACCGCGATCGACATAATACCTGCCTTATCATCTCCTGCCCGCGTCATTAATACCCCTTAAATCTTAAAAAAACCCTACTGATTTACCAAACAGCAATTCTGAGAATATAAAAATAAACCTAAACCTCCTAGGTCTATTGTCCAATACTTTTAGTCCACCGGAAAGCGGTACACCCCGCCTCGCTTTCCTCTCTCGCAAACCTATCCTCAAGCGGGAACAACCAGCGGGTTATTAGCATGACAAAGCAAAATTTTGGTTTAATCGGTCTAGCAGTGATGGGCGAAAACCTAGCGCTCAACGTCGAAAGCAGAGGCTTCTCCGTGGCTGTATACAACCGCACAGCAGCCAAAACCGACGACTTTATGGCCAAACGCGCCCCCGGCAAGAACATTGTAGCCGCCAAGACTCTGACAGAATTCGTCGATGTCCTAGAAACCCCACGCCGAATCTTAGTCATGGTGCAAGCTGGGAAAGCCGTAGATGCAGTCATCGACCAGCTCAAACCCATGCTGTCACCGGGCGACATGATTATTGACGGCGGCAACTCGCTCTACGACGACACCGAACGCCGCACCAAAGATTTAGAAGCAGCGGGACTGGGATTTGTCGGCATGGGCATCAGCGGCGGCGAAGAAGGCGCCCTCAACGGTGCTAGCCTGATGCCCGGTGGCACCCACGCTGCTTACGGCCTACTAGAGCCAATTCTCACCAAAATTGCGGCTCAAGTAGATGACGGCCCCTGCGTCACATTCATCGGCCCTGGGGGTGCTGGCCACTACGTGAAGATGGTTCACAACGGCATTGAGTACGGGGATATGCAGCTCATTGCTGAAGCCTACGATTTGCTCAAAAACGTTGGCGGATTGAACGGCCAGCAGTTGCAGGAAGTTTTTGCCGAATGGAATACAACAGACGAACTCAACTCGTTTTTGATTGAAATTACGGCTAACATTTTCAAGTATATTGACCCGGAAACTAAGCAACCCTTAGTTGAGGTAATTATGGACGCAGCCGGTCAAAAAGGCACCGGCCGCTGGACTGTTATGAGTGCTTTGGAATTGGGCGTGAGCATTCCCACAATTATCGCTGCTGTGAATGCCAGAATCATGTCTTCTTACAAAGACGAGCGCGTTAAAGCTTCCCAAGCACTGACGGGGCCTAGCGGCAAGTACGAAGGCGATACTAAAGAGTTTGTGAACAAAGTTCGGGATGCGCTTTACTGCTCGAAGATTTGCTCCTACGCGCAAGGCATGGCGCTGTTGAGCGCGGCCTCGAAGTCGTACAACTATGACTTGAGTTTGAGCGAAATTTCCCGAATTTGGAAGGGTGGCTGTATCATTCGGGCTGGATTTTTGGACAAGATTAAAAAAGCTTTCAAGGACGATCCCACGTTGCCGAATTTGCTGTTAGCGCCGGAGTTCAAACAGAGCATTCTCGATCGCCAATCGGCTTGGCGAGACGTGTTAGCTACTGCTTGCCAACTGGGGATTGCAGTACCGGCATTTAGCGCGTCGCTGGACTATTTCGACAGCTACCGACGCGAAAGATTGCCACAAAACCTCACGCAAGCTCAGCGGGATTATTTTGGCGCTCACACCTACGAGCGCACCGACAAACCGCGCGGCGAATTCTTCCACTCAGAGTGGACGCAGACTGCTAAAGAGTCGCTGCAAACCGGTACTACCGACTAATCTTTGTAGGGTGCGCCATAAGCACCCGCTCGGGTTTGTAGTGAGGAATTCAGTCCTCAAAATCAGAGGACTGAAGTCCTTACTACAAACCTATTTTAGGGTAGTTCTTAAAGAGCGCGTAATATCAGATCGTGTCGGTCGATTGACCGCAATCAAATAGGTTCGTAATGCGGAATTCATTCCGCCGCACGAGAGCATTTTGCGGACTGAATTCCTCACTACAAACCTATTTAATTGTAGTTCTTAAAGAGCGCGTAATATCACTCATTAGTTGATAGTAGACGACCAATAATGTGCACCTAATCGGTGTAGGCAATGTTGGCGGTAGCACATTATCCTAACTCCTGAACAACCGCAAACATTGCCTGAAATCGAAACTATTCAACTAGCGCTCGCTCCGCACTTATCAACTGTTTGCTGCAAACCCTCTCGGTAGCTAACATAGCGCGGACTCCACCCAAACTGCTTGCGGAATGAATCGCTATTAACAGTGGTAGAAAGCTTTAACAAATCCACTTGTTGAGGGGTGACAACTAACACCAGTGCCAGCGGTGTCAGCCACATGGGAATGTGCCCGGGGCGTTTTCTGCCCAGCGTGAAGGCAAATCGATCGATAAAATCAGCAAAAGACACCGGAACACCATCCACAACATTAAAAATTGCACCTTTCGGTTGCTGTTGCGCTACCTGTACCAACGCCGCCGCCGCATCCTCAAAGTGCAGCCAATTTCCCAGATTGCTCTCGGGCCCGGGAAAATAAGGACGACCGAGTTTAAACGATTTTATGTAAAGTTTGAGGTCTTCCGATTCAGGCCCGTACAGGTATCCCAGCCGCAATACACAACTCGGAATTTGACTGTTTGTCACCTGGTTTTCGGTGGCGATCGCCATTTTGAAAATGGCGTCATCACCTGGTACACTCAGCGGTGTGCTTTCCGTCGCATCCCTCGCGTTCCCGTACAGAAAAGTGTAGCTAGTGTGAATTAGCAACTTAATATCCGTGTCTTTTACCGCTGTCAGCAGTGCACCAGTCGTTGCCGAAAGCGTTTTATCGAATCCTTTCCAATCTTGCCCGTCGCTTAGCAGCGTATTTGCCTTTTGGGGAGTCAGGTTTACCACCACATCTGCATTGGCGGCCAGAATCGCATCCCTGAGTTCAACAGCATTCGATGGGTCAGTTTCTACCGCGATTCCGCCGTGGGAACGCACGGTTGCTGCACCATCTTTGTCCTGCGTCAATCCAGTTACTTTGTGGCCCTGCGCTACAAACTGCCGGACGGTTTCTTGTCCGAGTTCAGTCTCTGCGCCGGTAATGACAATGCTCAGCTTTGTGTCTGTCATGTGTTTTGATAACGTGTCTTCTATAGGCTTACTATTTCTGGCTACTGTGGCGCGACCCTCTATTGATAGAAAAAGTCGTTATTGTAGAGATCAGTTGCTGATGATTTCTCTACAGAATCCCCAGAGTCCCGACTTCTTTAATAAGTCGGGGAGCTAAAAGAAGAGGATTTTATGTTTAATTTCTCAGTAATTAAGCTCGCAATGTGCTTGAGGTCTTGGTAAATAACTATACTCAGCAAATCTGGTACAATCCTAACTAATCCTTTAAAAAAAATGTAATTTAATGTTAGACCTAAATAAGGTGGCGGAATGGTTAGAACTTGAAAGAAGTTTATTAGAGAGTGGAATTTTAGAAGTGGATTCAATGACGGGAAAAGAGTTTGAAAGATTTCTATCTCTCCATTTTGAAAAGTTGGGCTATATTGCTATTTTAACTCAAGACAGCCAAGATTATGGGGCGGATTTAATTTTATACAAAGATGGATCAAAAACTGTGGTTCAAGCGAAAAGAAGCAAAAATCCAGTTGGGATTAAAGCAGTTCAAGAAGTAGCAGGAGCAGTCAGACATTACAAAGGAAATAAAGGAAGAGTCATCACCAACAACAGATTTACCGAAAATGCTTACAACCTTGCTGAATCTAACGACATAGAGTTATGGGATAGAAAAAAACTCATCGAATTTATCCTGACAGCTAAGAAGTGTAAATAATTGATCTACCAAAGTAAGTTATATATAAAAGATGCACTGCTTTCCCAGTATCTTTAATCTCACTGATGAATCATGCTACAAATTTCTAACACAGTGTTTCTGGACGATCGCGAAATCGAGATTAGTGCGATTCGCTCTCAAGGCGCGGGGGGGCAAAATGTAAATAAGGTGGCGAGTGCGATTCACTTGCGCTTTGATATCCCAGCTTCCTCATTGCCCGATCGCTACAAAGAGCGTTTGTTGCAAATCAACGACCAGCGCATCACCTCCGAAGGTGTGATTGTCATCAAAGCCCAGGAACACCGCAGCCAGGAACAAAACCGGGAGGAGGCTTTGAGACGGCTGCAAGAACTCATTAAAAGTGCGATCGTCATACCGAAAAGGCGCAAACCCAGCAAAGCCACTCGTAGTTCCCAGCGCAAGCGTCTCGACAGCAAAACCAAGCGAGGGCAGATTAAAGCTCTGAGAGGGAAAATTACCGATTGAGCGATGAAAGGTCGATCGGGCTTTTTGAGTTTTTAGTTTTCAGTCGGGATTTGGTGGGCCTAAGTCGTCAGGTAAATCGTTAAGCGTTTTTCCGAGAGCTTTGCAAAGGGCTTTCATTTGAGCAATGGTCAGTTCTGGTTCGTCTAGTCCTCGCTCCCAGTTACTGATTGCTTGTTGGCTTAGGGTTTTTGCGCCCGTTTTGTCGGGAATTTGTTTTGCTAAGGCCGATTGCGATAAACCAACAGCCTCCCGCAAGATTTGCAGTGCTGGTATATCTTTTGACTCTTGAGTTTGTTTCTTTCTGGGCATATCATAGGAAATTTACAAGCAAACTTGTTGACAACTCGGAAGTTTACAAGTATCCTTGTTAAAGATAGAGATAACAGAAAGGCCGCTGCTTTAGCCGGACGGTGGAAACGCTTTGGTTTAGCAAGCTGCCCTATTTTTAGTTTCTACCCATTATGCCTGCATACCCTTAGTATTTTCCGGGCTTGGGTGCATGACTCAAGCCCCTTTCCCTAGACTTTTCCGAACCCCTGCGGGTTAGTTGTCCTTCGGCGAGGGCTCACGACTTGGCAAGTCATCGGGAATTTTGGTTACGTCTAATCCTAAAACCTCAAACATTGTTTTTAGAGAAACTTGGTACAGGTTAGCCATAGCAAGTATATTTTCAGCGTTAGGCAGAGCCTTGCCTAATTCCCAGTCAGCTTGTCTTCGCTCGGAAATTCCGATTTTTTCTTTGACTTGAGGGCGTGTTAGTCCAGCTTTTTCTCTGAATAGTCTCAATGGAGACTTCTCCTTTTCTTGTAAACCTTCTATCATAGGACGGAATATTCATGATGTAAACGTCTTAACAAAGACTTTGAGAAGACGTAAACTTCACGTTGATAGGTCATCGGGAATTTTGGTTACGTCTAGTCGCATACATCTAGCAAGTGTTTTTAGGGGCACGCCTAGCTCGCGCGCCAGAGCAATGGCCCTATCGAAGCGAGGAATGGATTCTCCTCGTTCCCAATCGCCAATAATGCGAATTCCTACCCCCATTCGACGACTAAGTTCGGGTTGGGTCAAATTTGCACTTTCTCTAAGGTTTTTCAAGGTTATGGTTTCTTGATCTTCAGCTTCCATTAATTGTAGCAGTTAATTGCTAGCAGAATAGTGCTTGACAAAGTTGGCATCTGGCACTAAACTGCTAGTAGACAGACAAAACAAAGGCGGCTCAACCAGCCGAACAGTCAAAATGCAGGTTTGAAGAACCGCCTTATTTGTAGTGTCTATCAATTATGCCTGCATAATCCTTAGTATTTTCGGGGCTTGAGTGCATACCTTAATCCCCTTTTCCTCAACGCCGAGGAGGTGGTGCCATTTAAAAGGTCGATCGACCCACAGCACAACCCAACTCAAAATTGTACCAAAGATCCAGACCAAAACTTCCACTTTGCGATCGCACAACTTCCGTGGTATCGTTCCATTTCTCGAACCATTCCAGATCATGCCCACATCAATTGACAACTTCTACCTAGGCGATGTCGCCTCCAACTTTCACTTTGCAGGCCCGCTGCTTGACTTTGAAGAAGAAATCCAGAATCAATCTCCCTTTCACGATTTAGACTTCCTGACAGGCGAAATTAAAAGGGGATTCCTCGACTACGTGCGGCAAGGAATCATGCTGGACGCCATCCGAAAACTGCGATTGTACAAAGACAAGTTCAAAACCTTTAAAACTTACTGCGAACAAGCATTAGGCAGGCAGTATTTTTACTGCACGCAAATTATCAAATCAGCGAGCATTTGCCTGCGCTTAATTAAAGCAGGATTTGAGATTTTGCCGAGCTGCGTTGCTCAAGTTGTCCCTTTGTTCAAACACGCAATCACCGACCAATACGGCGACAGTCTTTTACAGGAAAAGTGGCAAGAAGTTGTTGATGTCATACCAAAAGAAAGGATTACGGCAGTAACTATTGCCGAAACAGTTGACAACAATCCCAACCTCCGGCTCAAACAAATTCGGATTAAAACTGACACTTACGCCCTTTTAACGAAAAAAGCAGCCGCAGCCGGACTGTCAATTTCGGAATTTTTGGCAAGGTTGGTTGACGAATACAATCCCAGAAATTTAGAGCGCCCAGCGGAACATACTCCCGAACAAGAGGAGATTTTAGACCAATTAGACGCGGAGTTTAAGAAGCCTGTCCCGTTGCCGGCTTCAACTTCTGCCCAAGGAAAAGTTAAGTCTAAAGGTTTTGGAGTGAAAGTTGAGCCTAAAGGTGGTAAAAGGGAAGTAAAGGCGAAAAGTTCGGAAGGGGAAGTAAAGGCGAAAAGTTCGGAAGGTGAAGTTAAGTTAAAAAATCGGCAAACTGAAATCAAAGCCGAGAAACAGTCGAATTCATTTAAAGAGAAAAATCATGAAGTCATCTGCCCAAAATCCAATCATGCGTCAACTGAAATTAATGGAGGCTCAACTGAACGAAATTCAGTGCCACCTTATTAAAGCTACTGTGTTGAATTGGTGGCAAATAGTTTTGCCTGATGGACAGAAGATTGCGATCGAGCACGCGGGCGGCGGACACTGGATTTTTCGGGCTAACGGGCTTGAGAAATCTCATCCAGAAGTGCGGATAGCGGTGTTAAGGGCGATCGCCGAAGGCTGTCGCCGATAAGTTACGGCTAAGGACACGGCAGTGCCGTGTCCCTACTGGGCGATGGGATTTGGTATGGTTTGGGGATGGTGGGGGCGATCGAGATTAGTTGCGTTTACTGTCGAAATTTCCCAACTGTGGGGCAAAGTTTAAAGTTCCCGCGTTGTGGGCGGAGGGTTGGTGTCAACGATGTCTTATGGGGTTTGGGGAGCAATGCCTTAGCAGAGCCTGTTCCTACATCAAGGCCAAGCAGCATTAGGCTAGCCCTCAATTCGTGACATTTTCCCAGACAATACTCAAAAGACATCTCCAATAATCAACTTGAAATCCTTGTACCGAGGTAGCTGAATCTTAATTTATGCAGATGTTTAATGCTCTGCCTTACTCTATCCGATCAAGTAATTGCTCAATTGTCTCCACTAACGTTTCAGGCTCAACAGGCTTGGGAAGATGCTTGTGAAATCCGGCTGCTAGCGCTTGCTGTTGATTTGTCTCACCTGCATAGGCTGTGAGAGCGATCGCGGGAATCTGTCCTCCCTGCTCTGGAGATAGTTGTCTGATTTGACGAATCAACTCATAGCCATCGATTTGTGGCATCCCAATATCAGCAATCAAAACATCTGGCTTAGATCCATTCAGTTGTTGTAGCGCATCTGTTGCTGAAGATACACAGATCACGGTGGCTCCCGCTTCCTCCAATATAAATTGAACTAACTCTAAATTGTCTACTTGATCATCGACGGCTAAAATACATAATCTAGCCAAGGGTGAAGTGTGAACATTGAGAGATAGATTGTCCTTCTGGTCACTCTTCACATCCTTGCTTCTGGCTAATAAGGGAAGTGTGACAGTAAATGTTGCTCCCTGTCCTTCTCCAAAACTTTCGGCTTTGACAGTTCCACCATGTAGCTCAACGAGGTGACGCACGATCGCTAATCCCAGCCCTAACCCACCAAATGTTCTCGTAATACTGCTATCGGCTTGTCGAAACGTTTCAAAGACATAGGGAATAAATTCTCGCTTAATCCCTTTCCCCGTATCCCTGACTTGAATTTGAGCATAGGAATCAATCGTTTTTAGCTCAACTTCAACTCGACCTCGAGCTGGGGTGAACTTAATGGCATTGGTGAGCAGATTCCAGACAACCTGTTGCAATCGGGCAGCATCTCCTAACACATCGCCCACATAGGGTTCTAGCTGAGTTTGAATGTGAATGTTCTTCGCTTCGGCGGCTAAACGAACTGTTTCGATCGCGGCTTTAACAGTTAGTTTCAAATTAATTGGAGTAGGGTTCAAACTCAGCTTGCCTTGCAGAATGCCAGAAATATCCAGCAAGTCCTCAATGAGTTGAACTTGTAACTCAGCATTGCGTTCAATCGTTTCGAGAGCTGTCGCCACCTTGCCAGAATCAAGGAGCCCTCTTCGCAGCAGTCGAGTCCAGCCCAGAATCGGATTTAACGGAGTTCGCAATTCGTGCGACAAGACAGCTAAGAACTCATCTTTAATTCGGTTAGCTGCTTCGGATTGTGCCCGTGCTTGCCGTTCTGACTCGTAGAGTCGTGCTCGGTCGATCGACTGCGCCGACTGCTGTGCCAGTGCCAAAACGAAAGCGCGATCGCTCTCACAAAGCTGGGGAACAGTCGAAAAACTCAGCGATAGCCCACCAACGGCTTGTCCTTCAATCAACAATGGCAATGAAATCCAGGCTTTTGAACCAGCCTTGGCATACGCTTGGGCTAAATCAGGATAACGGGCAATTCGGTTTTCGAGGGTTTCTAGCCAAAAAGGTTGCCCACTTCGCACTGCTTCTGCGAGAGGATAGGGTGCATGAATTGAAAAACTGCGCGGAAATTCTTCTACGTGCTCATACCCGATCACTTTAATAATCTCCAGTTCGCTTGCCTCTTGGTTTAATACGGCAACCAAACCACAACTTGCTCCTAGTGCGGACATTCCCTGTTCAATAATGACCTGAGCCACTTGAGCCGAGGTTAGCGATTCAGACAAAGCTGTCATCACCGCCAGCAGTCGAGCCGTCCGGTTAGCAGCGAGTTCGGCGGCTAATTTCGCTTGTTGTGTTTCATTATAGAGACGAGCATTATCAATGGCGATCGCTGCTCGCTGAGCCAAATCTTCAGCCAAGGGAATGTCTTCCAGGCGATAGCGGCGATCGGATTCGGTAAACACAAACGTAATGCTACCCAACACGCGCCCGCGTGCCTGTAGCGGTGCAATGATGCAGGACTTTAACCCAACTCCACGTAAGATTTCCAGGTATTCAGCATTCGGCACTGTGGCAACTAACTGTTCATCTGTAATCTCAATCCCAATTTCAACCTGTCCTGTTTGTATGACTTTAGCAATGCCATACTCATCATCAAGATGTCTGGGAAAGCGTTGAGCCAACTCCCAGCCAAACTTCTCTTTTTCGGGATCTGAATGAGCAACTGCAACACGACCAATTGTGCGATCGTCATTCACTAGATCGACACTACACCAATCTGCAAAATAAGGAACTGCCAGCTTTGCAACGGTTTGGAGAGTTTGTTCGTACTCCAGCGAAGAGGAAAGGACAGCACTAACTTGGGCTAAAAATGCTGATTGTTGTTGAGAATTCTCTGCTAAAGCACGGGCTGCCTGTTCTTGAACAAGCTGTAGTCGTTCGTCTTCGGTTTGCTTGCGTTCAGTAATGTCGCTGAAAGCAGCAATGATATTGATAATTTGTCCCTCTGCGTCAAACAAAGGGGAAGCATTGATCGAGAGAATCGTGCGAGTTCCATCGGCATGGCTAATGCCATGTTCTATACCATAAACAGGCTCACCTGTTTGCATCACCCGCACAAACGGCAGTTCCTCTTGTGGGAAAGGATGACCATCCACAGTTGTAATGAACCAGGATGGATCGTTATAGCCTCGCTCTATAATTTCGCTACGAGTTAATCTTAAAATCCTCTCTGCTGCCTTATTTGCGGCAGTAATCTGTCCGGTAGAATCTAGAATGGCGATGCCATCGGGAATAGTTTGGAAGATGCTCGATAATTGCGCTTCACGTTCGCGCAGAGCAGTTTCTGCCTGCTTGCGTTGTGTAATGTCGTGCATGACGACAACAGCACCCTGTTTTTCGCCGTTTGGAGCTACGATAGCTTGCCCAGTTGCTAGCAGCGTTCGGGCAGTTCCCTGCTGCGGAACAATCATCATTTCCACATCCCGAACGTTCTGTCCTTGCAATGCCCGGAACAGGGGAATATCCTCTGTATTCATGCGGATTTTGCCGTCGGGCAAATACAAGTCATAATATTGCGCCCATTGATCGGGTGGAACTGGCTGCTGAGGTAATCCATGAAAATCTTTAGCTGCTTGGTTAAATACCGTCAATATGCCGTCGGTATCGCAAGCCACAATGCCAGCTTGAACGTTGTTTAGAATTGCCTTCAAAAAGTCCTGTTTTTTATCAAGAGTGGCTTCCACCTGCTGGCACTTGGCGATTTCGGATTTCAATTGTCGATCGAGTTGAGATGTTTCAGTCGTGTCTTGGAAGTAA
The DNA here is from genome assembly GCF_036701485.1 of Microcoleus sp. Pol11C3. Taxonomy (NCBI): domain Bacteria; kingdom Bacillati; phylum Cyanobacteriota; class Cyanophyceae; order Oscillatoriales; family Microcoleaceae; genus Microcoleus; species Microcoleus sp. Pol11C3. The sequence continues at coordinate 38,300 of NZ_JAUBQW010000046.1, forward strand.
ATAAGGAAGCCATCTTCACTCTTGATGAGGCGAATTCTCAACCACTTGTTGAGTGAGGGGTAGTGTTCTTCAAACTCGATTGCAGTTGGCGTGGCGATCGCTTGATGACAATACTTATATAGCTCAGAGGTAAGATCGATCGAAAATATAGTCCATATATTTTTGCCTATCAGGTGTTGCCGTTTCCTGTTTAAAAGCTGCTCTGCTTTATGGTTGACATAGGTGCAGTGCCAATCTGAATTAATAGAAATAAAGGCCTCAGCCATGTGATCTACTATCACCGCAAATCGTCGTGCTTCGAGTGCTTGGCAGTCCGTACATAGCTCTTGAGGAAAATTTACAGTAAGCTCTTCTCGATCATTCAAGGAGTGTGTACGTTCTACATTCATTGCGGTTAGTCCTGCCTATTTACCTATTATGCCAGTTATTGTTAGAGAATCAAGATATACAGGACTTACGCATAGATCCCCCTAGCCGCCTAAAAAAGGGACTTTGACTGTTCTCCCCCTAAAAAACGGGGGCTAGGGGCGATCGAGGTTTTAGGCTTTTGGTGCGTAAGTCCTAATATATAGTATGCTCAAAACCTCAGCCATTCAGTGTTTAAGCAAAGGGGCGATCGCCACTCATGGGACAGCACCGCTAAAAATTCGTCTTTAATGCGGTTAGTAGCTTCTGCTTCCGATCTTGCAAGGCGATCGCGTTCTAACAGTTATTCTCTTTCTTGTTCTGCTTGCTTGCCCTTTGTTCACCGATGGGCAGGGTGCCTAGGAGAATCGGGCTAGCGTTGCTTTAGCACCGAACTCATGCAAACTACGCAACTGCTCAGCAACAGCCTCGACGAAACGTGGCGACTTTACTAAATCTCTGACCTATACATATTCTGTCATTCCTAATTGAGAATGCCAAATCTAGCAGTTTGGTTGTAGAAGCAACAAAACCCTCTACCAGAGAGGGTTTTTAGTATGGACACAACTGGACTCGAACCAGTGACCCCTACGATGTCAAGGTTTAATTGGCATCGCTCAAAAATATACGGGATATAGGATTTAAGCATTTTTAATAACTGATATATCAATTTAATCGCTTTTTTTAGATTTAGATTCTTGATTTTGTTGATTTTCTTCGCGAATCCTTAACCATTCCAGCAGTCCCATGCGGACGATCGATGCCAGCGATTGACCCGGTTCGATCGCCTGAGATCTAAGTCGCTCGCGTAACCCACCCACATCAAATGTGAGCCGATCGCGAGTATCCCTACTTTTTCCTTTTTTACTGTTTTCCTCGCTCATAAATCTAGCATATTCGATGAGCGAAACAAATCTTAGCTAAATATTCAAGTTTTTTCTTGACGTAACATCCATTGGATGTTACGGTTTATTTAAACGTCCAGAAAAGTGTTGGTACCACTTTTCTGGACTTTCAACCAATGTCGATACACGACACTAGGAGACAGAATTATGTTACTACAGATGACGCAATTGGCGTATCGGAACGAATATCCGATCGTAGTTGAGCGCCAATTCAATCCAAATTCCCAGGTCAGAGGGTTCGGGGAAACAGCAGCAGCAGCAACCCAAAAAATCTGGGAACAAAGACGGGAATTAGGATACTGGGATGCAGAAAAAGCTTACCCGCAAGGACAAGAAAATCTCTCAGTACCAGAAACTAAGTCTGCTAAGCCTGAAGAAGCGCCGAAACGTGGTACTGGCAGGCAATAGATTCATTTTTTTTACTCTATCGTGAGCTACTTGAAGGGATCAAAGAAAGGGTACTAAAAGTAGCTCATGAGATACGAGAAAAAGTGCCGAAAGCCTTACACAGTACAGTTTAAAGACGAAGCAGGAAGAGCAAATTACTGGACTCGATCGCAAATAAAGCAAATTCTGGGGAGTGTGGGTCGTAAAAGTAGGCGCAAACCAGCACCAATGTCGGAAGCGACATTCAAACGCCGACTGACACTGCTAGAAGAAGAATGCCCAGAATGCGATCGAGTGCTTCATTCCCGTAAATTTTCAGATTTTCAAAAACGATGTCTGGTTCAGGTCGAAGAAATTTTCGTTGCCTGCGATCGAGATATCGACAAAACACGCAAATACTTACAAAACGTAGGACTTAATACCATTTTTTTAAAGATGTGATAGAGATAAAGAATGTAAAATCCAAGACCATCCGGTGAGAAAACCAATGACGCGAGCGGTGAAAGATGCCAAAATTTCCTTGACTTTTGTGCGGAGTTCGTCAAGATTACTAAACACCGACCAAGCTAAAAAATCTTTCAGATATTCCCACACTCTTTCTGTCGGATTTACTTCGGGACAAGCCGGAGGCTGAAATAGTAAAATAACATTGTCGGGTAATTCAGATGAGCTTAAATTATGAGCGGGTGCGTTATCTACTTGAATGATGTGTAATTCATGAGGATATTGTATTTACAAAAGTTGTAAATAGGGCTTGCTGAATAATCGATCGCATATTGCGTGGCGAAAGGTTTCGAGCGGGCGATCGAGAGTAAAGTGCAAGAT
>NZ_JAUBQW010000272.1:0-2393 GCF_036701485.1 Microcoleus sp. Pol11C3
TGGACTCCGACAGTTTGAATCCATCTTTTTGGGATGGAAACTAGCTCAGAATCAACTTGTGTGTACACGGTAGGGCTAGAGCCTGGGAACCAGTTAATAACACAAATATCAGGCACGTTATTTTACTAAATCAGGATAAGAGCATATCCTGATTTAGAGGCTGAAACATCTATAAATCAAGCTAGGCGGGGAAACTCACATTTCCCCGCCTAAGCCCTATAACCCTTGCAGCTACATCAAGATATGGTAGGAATTAGCAACACAATTCAGATTTTCACATCTAAGTAAAACCGTTCATTTATCTAATATTATTCATCCTCACACTCAATGATTGAACTAATAAATATTTCATTTAAATCATTATCAGGATTGATATTAACATATTTTATAACAGGATAACATAAAGTATTATTTTCATCTCTAGTGAACATAAGCGTAAGTTCTACATCAGAATAAATACCATCATAAGATGGTTGAACGATTATTTCTCTTTCTTCTTTTACAAAAGAAGGTATATCATATTCTTCATTATCATAATCTTCATATACCAATCTAGTGTAATTTATCTTGACATCACAACCTATAATAACTGCTATTTTAAATGTTACTAAAACTTGATTGATGTCAAAACCATCAACATTGATTAATGAAGATTTAACAATATGTATTAATGAACTACCACCAATATATACTGTTTTAACGTTAATTCGAGTCTTTACACTACCCCATTCAAGTGAACTATCATTTATGCCCACTGAAAAATTAAACTCTAAAAATTTCTTCTTTATTTCTTCTTTTATGTCGTCTTGTTTATCCTGAAACAATTCATAAATTTCACTAAACTCATCAGAATCAATACCTTCATTTATACTTTGTAATAAATCCTCAAGACTTTTAAAATAACAAAGATGTGTGTTTTTTGTTGAAATACAATAATTTTCCCAATCAGAATCACCGCTAACGACACAAATTATTTGATTTTTATCTTGTGCCGCTTTTTGAAGGGCTAAAAGTGCAAAAGCATCTGGAAATTCATTTTTCTTTTTTTCACTAAATGGGGGAGTACAAGAAAAATAACTTTTAAAAACATCATCTACTGAAACCCCATCAATGTCGATTATCTCTAATTTAGCTTGTTCAAACAAAACTTCAAATTTGTTTTGAATCTCCTGATTAATTTGCTCAAAATCAGGTGCTAAATCTTCAACTTGTTTTTTGAATTGATTAAGCAAGGTCGATTTAGTAGGAATTGTTATTTTAGGACTATCTTTAGATGGTTGAAATTTTTTGTGAAGCAATCCATGTACAAAATGATTGATAACTTGAGAAATTAATTGTGCTTGTTCAGTAATATGTTTTCTTACTTCATGAATAGTAATAGAAGTTACAAACAATTTTATTTTTTCTTCTCGAACAAACGTAATTAAAGCTTTCCATTGTGTTGAATCATAGCTTAAATGAGACTTATAAAAAACTTCTGTATCAAGAGCAACTAACAAAGGAAAACGTTTTATTGTCTTTTTTGTAGCCATTTATCTTAACTCTCAGTTGTACACCCAACTGCTAAATGTATCATAAAGCTAGCCTTATCGCCATCGTACCAACCTTGCCATAACCATAAAAACCGTATAACTGTGCGAGCCGTGGCAGTGCCAGACACGGTTAGGGTGCGATTGTGCGAGCGTTACCGTGCCAGACGTGAATCACCCCAAAACCCCCTAGACCGCGCTAAATGGTTCCATTTTGAAGCCGTGCCAGCCGTGCCAGCCGTCGGAGATGTGGAGTTGATCGCCCCGTGTCGATCGGACTGCCGCCAATTTTGGAGTCTTATTGGTGGAAAATCCTACTAAATTCGGCAGACATCAAAGCCTGTCTTGCTTTTGCCGCAGACCATGAGAAAACTGATCCGCCTTGGCTGCTTTCAACGTCAGGGTTCTTTTTTTATCCCTACTTGCTCAAACCTGAAATCCTGACCTAAACAAACCAGGATTATTAGCAGTTATAATTACGCTTATTAGTACAAAATATTGCTTTATGGACTACCACGACATCATCACAATTGAACCGGAAAAACGCAGTGGCAAACCATGTATTCGGCGAATGCGAATCACTGTCTACGACATCTTAGAATATCTCGTCGGTGGCATGACGGAAGCAGAAATTCTGGAAGATTTTTCAGAACTAACTTCGGCAGACATCAAAGCCTGCCTTGCTTTTGCTGCAGATAGATAATTACCCGCCGATTTGAGACATGGTGCGGCTGTAATTTCCTTGAGTAGTTCCCGAATCCCGCTGCTTAAAATTAATCTCCGGTTTAAGCGGCTCTCCTGAGTTTATGGTGTAAAATGTATATACCAATACATTTACCATTATGAGCTTCCATATAGACTATC
>NZ_JAUBQW010000273.1:0-2391 GCF_036701485.1 Microcoleus sp. Pol11C3
CTCCTTCTATCAATGGCTAAGTTTTAGCTTTTGATTCATAAAAAGCGCTCCTAGTAATAGGGGCGCTTTTTGTTTGGGGAAAATTTTTAGAGACTTTATTGGGATATCTCGTTCGGTAAAATAACCGTTATAACTGACATCTTGCACTATTATTAATAAGTGTTTCACGGGCGGGCAGGAGGCCGACCTCACCAGAAGAGATGTACTGTTTATGGAACAGGCAAGATGCCTGTTATTGAGAATGCTCCAAGATGTCAGTTATAAATTTTGTAGTAAAGACTTCAGTCCTAGCGAGTTTGATGAGGACTGAATTCCTCACTATAAACCAATTTTATTGTGGTTGTTTGAGCGGAAATAATAGGATTAACAACTAACAAGTAATAACTAATAACTAAACTAATGAGTGATGACTATTGAGTTTGAGCATTCCGATGCAGGCGGAAATGAGATTAGGTGTAAGGATTCAATGCACAAATGGCTTTCGGTGGTGGGGATTGGCGAAGACGGACTTTCGGGATTGAGTGCTCACGCCCGATCGCTGCTTGATCGATCTCAAGTCGTTGTCGGCGGTGTCCGCCACCTCGCAATGCTACCAACCGACGACTTCCGGGAACAATGGATCTGGACATCGCCCCTACAAGCAACAGTCGATGAAATCATCCGCCGCCGGGGACAGTCTGTTTGTGTGCTAGCCAGCGGCGATCCGATGTGTCACGGAATTGGCGTCACGCTGTCGCGCCAAATTCCCATTTCCGAAATGACGGTGATTCCCGCAGCATCGGCTTTTAGTCTTGCTTGCGCCCGTTTGGGTTGGCCGCTGGCACAAGTTGAGACTTTCAGTTTGACAAATCGCCCGATCGCATTGATCGCCCTTGCTTTGTCCCCCGGCGCGCGCTTGCTGGTGTTGAGCGCTGACAGACACACGCCGGGAAAGGTGGCACAATTGTTGACGCAGCAGGGGTTTGGCAGCAGTTTGATGACTGTGTTCGAGCGGATGGGAGCCGAGTCGGAACGGCGGATCGAGGGGGTAGCAGCAGCCTGGAATGCAGCGGATTTGGCGGATTTGAACACGATCGCGATCGCAGTTGCAGCCGATCGCGAAACTGTGATTTTCCCCCGTACCTCGGGTTTGCCGGATGCGGCTTATCGCCACGACGGACAACTTACGAAGCGGGAGGTTAGAGCCGTTACTCTGTCAACGTTAGCACCGATTCCCGGAGAGTTGCTTTGGGATGTGGGGGCGGGCTGCGGCTCGATCGCGATCGAATGGATGCGGAGTCATCCTCAGTGCAGGGCGATCGCGATCGAACGCCACCTAACTCGACTGCAATATATTACTGAAAATGCTGCTAATTTCGGTGTTCCCGAACTCGAAATCGTTGCGGGAGAAGCGCCGGAAGCCTTGACAAATTTGCCTCAACCGAATGCTATTTTCATCGGCGGCGGTGTCACCGCAGAATCTGTGCTGGAAACTTGCTGGAATGCTTTAGGTGAAGGTGGCAGATTAGTTGTTAATGCGGTGACAGTTGAGAGTGAGTTTAAAGTTTTGCAATGGCACGATATTTACGGGGGAGAACTCATTAGAATTGGCATTCAGCGAGTAGGGGCGATCGGTTCTTTTCAGGGTTGGAAACCGCTTGCACCGGTGACTCAGTGGGCGGTAGTTAAGAGTTGAAATGCCATCGATATCTTTTCGGGAAGCTATGATAAATAATATCCTCTAAAATTATAGTGAGAATGCCAGACGAATCATCAGTAGATTCTTATCTCTATCGACTCTTTCAAGACTATTCCAACACTGAAGTTATCGAATTACAGCAATATCTTGCTGAGTGGGATAAAGGAACCTATGGGAGTGGGGCGCAAATTGTCTTAGACCATGCACAACGAAAAGGATTCGAGCCACTCAAATATCTGCGTAAAGCAGACAAATTCAACACCAGAGGTGCTGTGCCTCGGACGGGATATCGGCAGGATGGAGCCGCTGTTTATCGAAAGGGCAATGAGTTTTTAATTGTGCGATCTGACCAGTATGGTGTTGAGAAAATAGTAACGTATGGCATTAATGAGGAATAGAACTATGGCACAAGTTCAAAACAAGTTAGCGATTCAGCAAGATATTATTGTGCAGCTTTTGGCACAGTTGAATGTTGAGTATCAAAACACTAAATTAGAGCGCAAAGAGATCGCTCAGAACTATCTTGGTTCCGACGATGAGTTTTCGTTTCTGGAGGAGCTTGAGTTAGTGACAGTCCGTATTCGTGGTTATGCTAGTCAGATTGAGAGTAGCGCAGGGGTTGAGCATCGCGCATCGCGGGTGCATCTCACTTTTGCGAATGTGTCACAAAAGAGTTAAAATGAAAAAGCTAGTAAAATCGTCAAATAAAGATG
>NZ_JAUBQW010000047.1:0-2560 GCF_036701485.1 Microcoleus sp. Pol11C3
TAACATTTTGGGGTCTTATATTTTTCACTCCTTTCAAGTCAGTTATATCATACCTCATCTTTTCGATAAATGCTATAGCGATGTCAATAGCCAACAGTAGTAAATAGAATCGAAAATTTTTAATTTTCCTCTTCTCGGAAACCCATTTTTTAAGTTGAGTTTAAGTGGGCTTACGGTGAAGATTTAACAAAAAATCCTACCAACAACCGTACTGAGAACCCTCGCCTTACCTGAATCACTACCTTTTTTTCAGCAAGGCGTCAATAATTGGCGATCGAAATCTCCAAGTTGTGGCATAGCCCCTTCTTAAACAAAAAGACTTAACTAGCGCAGTCAAAGCCCGAAAACGCCTGCGTAGAAGTTGCGGTGATTTGTCCTCCTAGCCACGCACGATCGCCCGCAGCAGTCCTCGTCCAAATTTTTCCTAAAAGCTCAAAACAATACGTAAGTAATAAATTATTTGTATACAAATAATTTATTAAAAATTTATATTTTGGTGTTTATGGAATTTTCTCAGGCTGGGTAGGATAAAACAAATAACTAAATCAGGGAATAATGAAAATGATCTGCCATCTGCCGAATTTGTCAGCCGTAAAAATACCTAAATCTACGAATCTTGCCACTAAAAAAAACTTTTTTTGGAAAAAAGCAAGCTCTACAGCAGGGCATGAAGCGAAAAAATCTCTAGTGATTGTTGACTCCCGAGTAGAAAACTACCAGCAATTGATCGGTGGTATAAAAGCAGGAACGGAAGTATTTGTACTCAATCCAACCAGGGAGGCGATCGAGCAAATCACTGAAATTTTGAGTCAGCGCAGCAACATCAACAGCCTGCACATAGTTTCTCACGGCCGAGAAGCAGCCGTAGAAATCGGCAGGGCAGAACTTAATATTGATAACCTTGAAACCTACAGCAGCCAATTGCAGCAGTGGGGAAAAGCCCTTAACGAATCCGGCAGCATTCTGCTTTACGGCTGTAACATAGCCGCCGGCGAATTCGGCATTAAATTCATACAAAAACTCAGCCAAATAACAGGAGTAAATGTTGCGGCTTCCAATAATTTAACAGGGAGTGCAGCACTAGGCGGCGACTGGGAATTAGAAATTGCGACAGGACAAATAAATACTGAAATAGCCTTTGAAAAAGAAGTCCTAGAAGGCTACACATCAATCCTGGCTACCTTAGCGGCTGAAGAATTTAAAAATTCAACAGTAATCGGGCCTTGGATATATGGAGTTGGCAACGCCTCTACAGATCCCCCAGGCTTAACCGCAGGTAGTACACAAAACCCCAGTGGCGTTATTCCCGCTTTAGGGACTGGCGATACACCCGGAACAGGTACTTTGAGATTAACATCAAATAAGTTTCAACAATCAGCTTTTGTAATCTACAACAACCCCATCTCAGCCACTGAGGGTTTGAGAGTTACCTTTGATTTCTTTGCCTATAACAGAGGTACTGTCCTTTTTCCACAACGACCACCAGGGGATAATACCCCCCTTGGTGCCGATGGCATTAGTTTTTTCCTCATTGACGGAACAGCTACGCCAACAAAAGCGGGAGGCTATGGTGGCTCTCTCGGCTATGCTCAAAATACTATTTCAAATTCACCGGGTATTGTAGGAGGTTATTTAGGTGTCGGATTAGACGAGTTTGGCAATTATTCTAGCACTATTGCTGGAAAACAGGGTGGGACGGCGCCGCTACCTGATGCAGTAGGACTTAGAGGCAGGGAAAGCACAATCCCAACCGAAAATTATAAATTTTTAGGTTCTAGTCTTTTAACTAACACTTTGACCGGGGTTTCCATTGGCATAGACAATAAAGATACAAGCATTCGTGCAGAGGCTAAAAGAACCGTTCAAATTACATTATTCCCGACGACTAACCGTCTGACAGTTGCCTTAGACTTGGACGCTAATGGCACATTTGATGCGGGCGAAACACTGATCGACATACCAAATTTGGCAACCACCGTAAACGGAGCAGTTCCACGTACTTTTAAATTTGGCTTTGCTGCTTCGACAGGGGGCAACACAAACATTCACGAAGTTAACAATGTCATCGTCCAAAGTATAAATGAACCTACACTCGTAGCCGACGTTTCCATTATTAAAAAAGGCCCGCTGTTCGCCACACCCAACAGCACCATTACCTATACAATTACCTCCACAAATAACGGGCCAAACATCGCCGAAAGCGTACTGATTCAAGATCCCCTCCCAGAGGGCTTAAGTTTCGTCGGCGCCTCCGACCTCGCCACATACAATCCCACAACGAGGACGGTCATCTGGCCGGCGATTCCGACTCTGGCTAAGGATGCTAGCGTCACCCGCACCATCACCGCCACAGTTCCCGCAAACGTCGGCGCTGCCTTAACTAACACTGCCTATAGCACCTCCAGCACTTTCGACCAAAATTTAGCTAACAACAATAGTTCCCAACCCATCTCTCAAGTCTCAACTACAATTGTTGCTGCTCTTGCCGACGTTGTTACCACCAAAACCGGGACTACGACAGCAGCACCGGGTGAAATAGTTACTTACACAATTTCCACAG
>NZ_JAUBQW010000047.1:2660-3449 GCF_036701485.1 Microcoleus sp. Pol11C3
ACCGCCAGAAGTACCTCAACTACCGCTGACCCCACTCCGGGCAACAACGAATCTACAGTCACTACACCTCTGACACCTAGTGCCGACGTTGTTACCACCAAAACCGGGACTACGACAGCAGCACCGGGTGAAATAGTTACTTACACAATTTCCACAGTCAACAACGGCCCAAGCACAGCCGAAAACATCACAATTACCGACAGCATCGTTGGCGGCGCAACAGCAGTCAACGGCGGTGTCTACGATTCCAATACAGGTATTGTCAGCTTCCCGCCAGTTACCAGCTTAGCCAGCGGTGCCACCGTCACCAACACAGTCAGCTTCATCGCCCCAGCATCCGGCAGCGTCACCAACACCGCCAGAAGTACCTCAACTACCGCTGACCCCACTCCGGGCAACAACGAATCTACAGTCACTACACCTCTGACACCAGCACCAATTCCCAACCAACCACCATCCGCCAACCCTGCCAACTCCAGCCTAGGCCCCAACAGCAGCCAGTTAGTCACAGGATTGGGAGGAAGCGACTTGGAAGGGCCGATCGCATCCTACACGATCAACACCCTACCCCCAGCAGACCAAGCAGTCCTGTTTTTAGGAGATCCAGCCAACGGCGGCGTACCAGTCACAGCAGGTCAAGTCCTGACTCCAGAACAGTTACAGCAACTATTTTTCCAAACGACGGGCAACTTTACAGGAGCCAATTTTACCTACAGCGCTACAGACAACAGTGGTGCTATCAGTCCACCCGCTACCGCTACTGTGAATGGACCCACAAGTCCCACTCCC